>CAZEJA010000320.1:0-4221 GCA_964512215.1 uncultured Planctomycetaceae bacterium | reverse complement strand
ACAGACGAAAGCAACGCGATCTCATTGTTGAATCCCCCTGCCCCCAGAGCGCAGTTCCCGACCCAGTTATTGGGCAAGCCCGGGTTCCCCTTGCGCTTGATGAACAGGAGCTTGTCGAAATCCAGCAGCGGACCCGCAAAGGCGATGCGGCGCCGCAGCAGGCAGACCTTTTCATACAGGGCGTAACGGGCCTTCGCGTCCTTGACGTCGACGGCCGCCGCCTTCCTCTTCAGCGCCGCCAGTTCCTTCCCCTCGGTCGAAACGCTCGTCCCCCGGTCCGCCAGCAGCGCCGCGGTGCGACGCAGGACCACGTCCAGCGGGTCACGGTCGGTCTTGAGGATCAATGCCTCGGGGCGGAACGCCTGCGAGGCGATCTTGTCGAACCACGCGCGGTTCCTGATGGCCGCGGCGAGTTCATCGAACTGACGTCTCGCCTCGCCTTTCACGTCGACCGTCACCGGACCTGCCGCCGACGCTGCCGCCGCCAGAACCAGCACCGCTACCCCCGCCACGCGCCTCGTTGCCGTCAAGGTGCCGTCCATTCAGCGTTCCTTACTTGCCCGCCGCTTCTTCCGCCCGCAGCTTCCGTCCGACGGCGAGGATCTTCTCGATGATCTCCTCCGTCAGTTCGTAGCCCTCCAGCAGCGGGAAGCCTTCCCACACGATGTGCCCGTTGGGCTCAATGACGATCGCGTGCGGGATGCCCACCACGCTCAACTCGTCCTTCATCCGCGCCTGCGTGTCGACGGCGCTGTAATAGTCGATCGGGTGCGTCTTGAGGGCCCGGACGTCCTCTTCCGTCTCGTCCGAGACGCCGATGACCACGAGTTCGGCGCCGAACTTCTTGTGGAAGGCGTTCAGCAGCGCGATGGACTTGCGGCACGGCGGGCACCAGGTGGCCCAGAACTCGACGAGCACGTACTTGCCCTCGGTGTCGGGTTCATCCGTCAACCATTTCTCGACGACGAACTCCGGCGCCCGCTCGTACAACGCGCTGCGGGCCCAGATCCGCTTGCCCTCTCGCACCTGCGGGCGCTCGTAGGCGACGTCGAACGGCGAGTCGGCTGCAAACAGCGGGATGTCGTCCCCCCCGCCCGCCTTCGCGGCTGCGGGCTTGGTCGGACAGGGAAGCCCGTTGTCGCCCGCGTCCGCGCCGTCGCCGGGGTTTGTCGCCGGCGCGGTGGTGGCGGCCGGCGACTGCTCGTCGGCGGGCTTGACGTCGCACGCCGTCCCAAACGCTGCGGCCACCACCAGGATCCCCGCCAGTGCTGCATGTGCTGCTCGTGTCATTTCGTTTCCTTTGCGATCGCTGGGGCCCCCGCGACGCCGCAGGCCACGCGGAATCCGACGTCGAAGACGCCCTGGTGCGGATGATACGCGGTCCGCTGCGCCGAGCGGGACCGCTGCGGACGGTCGTACCACGACCCGCCTCGGACGACCTTCCGCCCGGTGGCGGTCGGCGCATTGCGCCCATCCCGCCCATTATACGGATACGGCCGGTACACCGATAGCGTCCACTCGGCCGCGTTGCCGTGCATGTCGTGCAGGCCCCATGCGTTGGGGGCGTAGCTGCCCACGGGGGCCGTCACGCGGTGCTTGTCGTTGACCGTCGCGACCCGGGGCCGCCAGTTGTGCACCGCCCCGGAGGGCAGCTTCCACCGCGGGAACATGTCTACCTTCAGCGAGACGTCCGCCAGGTTGGCGAGTGTCGCGAAGTCGACCTCCGCGCCGCCGTAGTTCAGCGGCGTGTCCGTCCCCGCGCGGCAGGCGTATTCCCACTGGGCCTCGGTCGGCAGCGTGAACGTCTCGCCCGTCGCGGCGGACAGACGCCGGCAGAACTCCATCGCCGCATTCCACGAGACACGGACGGCCGGTTGGCGCGAGCCGTTGACGGGGTAGCCGCGCTCTTCCACGCTGAACTGCAGGAAGTCGCCGTGCTCCAGGCGACTGTCGTGGGACGGGATCAGGCGGCGGAACTGCTCGTTGGTGATCTCGAAGCGCCCCATCCAGAAGGGCTTGTCGATCTTTACTACGCTTCGAGGACGCTCGTCCGGACGTCCGGATTCATCCCCCATGATGAACGTACCCGCGGGGATGCGCGTCAGTTCCAGTTTCATTCCGTCGCCCAGGTCGACGATGCGCGACACCGCAAGTGGTCCGTCAGACTGGCGCTTCCGTGCTTCCTTCGCGTCGAAGGGGAATCCCGCACAGATGAGCTTCGCGGGAGGGCTCTTCTTCCCGGGAGAGGGTTTGATGAACGCGATGGGGGGCAATTCCGCGATCGCTTCGGGGTCCTCATCGCGTCCCGCGTAGAGCTTCATCATCTCGCGCCGCCGATCGCGCTGGTGGGCGATATGCTCGCTTCCCGCAGCGGAGGCGTTCTTCTCGCCCGCGATCTCCATCCACGTCCCGTGGGCCGGGGCGCCGAGGTCGATCCACGTAATGATGCGATCCCACGCTTCGGCGCTCAGCTCCACGCCGTGGTGCCCCTTGCGGAGCATGCGGATGAGCTTGGAGGTGTCCGCGTGGAACTCCATGGGCGTCAGCAGGTGCATGTCGCTCTCGATGGTCGGCGGGCGGACGAACCGCCGCAGCGCGAGGTAGGAGGGCGTGAACTTCGTGCCCAGCGCATAGGCGCTCTTCTCCGCCGGCGGATGCTCGGGCGGGCGGCGCGTGAAGTTCGGGCGGTCCGCCTTCCTGCCGTCGTGACAGCCCACGCAGCGGCGGTCCAGCACCGGCTGGACTTCGCGACGGAACGAGAAGCCCCGCGTCGGACCGTACCACGGCGTGATGTTCGACGCGGGCCTCGCCGACGCGAGCGTTCGGCGATTCGGCGAGCCGTCGTCGGGCTTCTCGTGACAGCCGACGCACGACAGCACCTCGCCCGGCATGGCCGTCATCCAACTCCGCATGAGCTGCAGCGCCTTGCCCTCGGCGTCCAGCGGCTGGATCGAAATCGGCGTGTTGGCCGGCACGCGGAACATCGCCGACCCGTCCGCCTCGACGGGGACGGTGCCCAGCACGCGCTTGACATCCCACGGCCCGTCAAGCCCGACGCGGTTGACCTGTCCGCCGACGCCCTGGTACGAGAAGTGGTACGTGAACAGGCGGAGCTTCTTGACGGTTCCGCGCGGAATGCCCGCCAGCCCCGGCCCCGTGTAGACATCCGTCAGGTAGACGACGGCGTCCTTGCGCGACGGGTCGACCTTCGACGGAATCACGGGCGGCCGCGGCGTGGGACGAAGCGGGACGGGCTCCAGCAGCGCGTAGTCTTTCTCCTCGGCCAGCAGCACCATGTTGTCGAACACGTCTACCAGGTAGACGCCCCACTGCGACTTCGCGCTCGGTTGACACGAGACGAGGAAGTGGTTCTCGCTGAGCGGGTACGGGTGCAGGAACTTCGGCCAGCTCTTGCGCACCAGCCCGTCGAGGATGATCGGCTCGACGGGCTTGCCCCGCCCGGGGATGCGCTGGACGACGCCGTCGGCCTCGTGACGCCCCTTGGCGGCGTCGAAGAGGATCAGTTCGCCCATGCGGGACGTGTCGTGGTGTCCGCTGATGACCGCGATGAACTTGGTCGGGTGCCCGGGGATCGGACGGGCGTAGAACATCGAGTTCGGCCAGTACGAGTTGCTGCCGTAGTGGGCCATCTGCCCGGTCCCGTCGGGGTTCATCCGAAACAGGATCCGCGAGACGAAGTGCGGAATGTCGGAGTACTCCCACCGCAGGTAGAGCACGTGCCCGCTGTTGAGGACCGTCGGGCACCAGTCGTGGTCCTGGTCGAACGTCAGCCGGCGGATGGCGCCGCTGGCGGTCTCCAAGCGGTAGACGTTCGTCACGTGGGCGCTGCCGCGCACGCAGGGCACGCCGATAAACGGCGCCGTCGACGTGAACAGGATGTTCCCGTCTGGAAGGTAGCAGGCGTCGTAATTGTCGACGTCCGGCTGCCTGATCAGGGGCAGTTCGCGCGGACGCTTGCCGTCGAGGCCCATCTCGAAGACCTGCCATCGCCCCTTCGCCCCGATCGACGAGAAGAGCATCTTCGTCCCGTCAAAGTCCAGGTCGACGTCCCCGGCGAACGCCCCGCCCGACGGCGTGTGCAGCACGGTCAACTTGCCGCCCGGGTCCTTCATCGACATCGTGGCGATCTGGTTGTCGAAGCCGTTGCGTTTCAGCGAGGAATTGCTCTGCCAGTTCTGCGGCAGGCCCAGGTTCTTCGCC
>CAZEJA010000319.1:0-4246 GCA_964512215.1 uncultured Planctomycetaceae bacterium | reverse complement strand
TGATACCCGACGCCAGCATCTTCTTGACGCTGTAGAACGCCCGCGCGCCGAACTTCGCCGCGGCGGCGTCGGCACGCTCCCGGATGATGTCGCAGACGGCGACCACCTTCGTGTGGCGGTTGGCCGTGTAACAGTCCCCGTGCCTGTTGCCGATCCCCCCGAGGCCCACGATGCCGATATGTAACATGATGTGTCGGTCCTCGCTGTCAGCGGAATCCCGGATATTCACCGAGGCCCGACGTCGGGCCTCCGATTCATCGCAACCGTAGCTTCTGCGAGCCAGCATGCAAGGTATTTCGGGGATTCCGGACTCATTTTCCGCGACATTCACCCCTTGCCCGGCGGAGCATGTTCCCAAAAAAGAAGGTGGCAGCAATAGCTGGAATTCTCCTGCGTTTATGGGTACATTGTCCGCTCGTCAGACTGGCGGTGAGGGTCGGTGTCCCTCCCCCGGTCTCGAATATGGGAACGCCGAACAG
This sequence comes from uncultured Planctomycetaceae bacterium, assembly GCA_964512215.1. Classification (GTDB taxonomy): domain Bacteria; phylum Planctomycetota; class Phycisphaerae; order SM23-33; family SM23-33; genus CAZEJA01. The sequence continues at coordinate 3,767 of CAZEJA010000319.1, read as the reverse complement.
CAGAGAAGCGATGCCCCTGGAAGTGCGAACGATCGAGTCGGCGGCTGCGGCGGAGGTGTTCATCACCGCCACCCCCCAGCCGGGAACCCCGCCCGAGCAGCAGATTCGTGAGGCCTTCGAGGGCATTCGCGACGTCCTGCGAGACACGGACGCCAAGCTTCTTCAGGAACGGATCTTCGCGACCGCCGAGGTCCTCGAACAGGCCCAGCCCGTTCGCGCCGAGGCGTACGGCGACCTCGACGACGGCGTGCCCCCCGCCCTGCTGGCGGTCCCCGCCAACATGGACAGCCCGTTCTCCGGCGTGCAGGTTCACGCCTGCCGCAACGCGGCTGCCCCGCAGACGATCGACATCGGCGGGTCCCCCCGCGGGCGCGTGCTCGAGCACGACGCCCTCAAGTACGTGGCGATCTCCGGGCTCAGCGCCCCCGACGCCGGCGAGCACGTCGACCAGGCCCGCGTCATTCTCCAGCAGGTCGAGGACACCCTCAAGAAGTTCGGAGGCGACCTGTTCTCCGTGCCCCGCACGTGGATGTGGCTGGGCGACATCCTGGCCTGGTACGACGAGTTCAACGCGGTCCGCAACCAGTTCTTCGCCGAGCGCGGGCTGATGGGCACGGGCAACTACCGCCTGCCCGCCAGCACGGGCATCGGCGTGGGGCCCCTCGACGGCGGCGCAATGGCTGCCGACGTGTTCGGGCTCGTCGGGCCCGAAGGGGCGATCGACTACCTCCTCAAGGGCGGCAACCAGAATCCCGCCAGCGATTACGGGTCGGCCTTCTCGCGCGCGGCGGCGACGGATACGCCGGGCGGACGGACGATCTACGTCTCCGGCACGGCCGCCATCGACGCGGCTGGGATCACCGAACACGTCGACGACGCCGGCGCACAGATCGACGACACCATCCGCCACGTCCGCGCGGTGCTGGGCGACATGGGCGGCGCCGACGCGGATATGGTCCAGACCATGGCCTACTGCAAGACGCCGGAGATCGAGAAGGTCTTCCGCGACGAGTGGGCGGACCTGCCCTGGCCGACCGTGATCATCCAGGGCGACGTCTGCCGCGACGATCTTCTCTTCGAGATCGAGGCCACCGCCTGCCCGGGGGCTATCGCCCGGTAGACTCGCGCCTCGTCATCAGCCGCTTCCGCAACTGGTAGACCTCCACGCGGTCGCGGTCCACCATGGGCACGAACAGCAGGCCTTCCTCGCGGTTGATGCCGATGTCGGCGGGGCTTTCCACGCGAATCAACGTCCGGACGTGTTTCCGATCCGGGGAGATCACGCAGATCTTGTTGCCCATGAAGTCCGAGACGAGGAAGGTGCCGTCGTCCAGCACTTCGATGCCGTCCAGATTCGTGAAGTACCACGCCAGGGAGAACGCCTTGGGGGGCAGCTTGCCCGTCGGGTCGAGTTCGAACACCTCGTGACGCGTCCAACTCACGCAGTACATCCGCCCCTCGTGGAACGTGATGCCGTTGACGGCTTCGGGGGCCTTGACCAGCGAGATTCGCCCCTCCTCGATCCGGTAGACCTTCCCCGCGGCCGTGTCGGACGCGTAGAGGGCCTGCCCGTCGGTGGCCAGATCGTTGATCCGCCTGGCACCGGTGATCTGAATGCTCGCCAGCGGGCGGCGATCGGAGATATTGAAGCGGTGGATCATATGCAGGTCCGCCACGTGCAGCACGCCGCCCCAGATACACAGGCCCTTGGGCGAGTTCAGCGGGGCCTGCGGCTGACTCTCGACCCAGCGGACCTGGTCGAGGATGCCGTCGGGATTCAGCAGCGACACGAAGCCCGTCCCGTCGGCCGTCCAGTACTGCGTGCCGTCGCCCTCGTGCGGGCAGGCGATGCTCGAGACGTACACCTTGCCCGTGGCCGAGTCGACCAGCGTGCACTCGGGCACGCTGAAGCCCTCCACCGACCGCACCAGCTTGGCGGTCCACCCGCGGCCGCCGCAGCCAGTCAGTACGAATGCCGTCAGGCAGAATCCCGCCGCCAGAAGACCCATTCGCCTCGTCGTCATCGGTCACTCTCCTGATTCACGCCGTCCCGCCCGGAACGCAGCCGCCACTTCCTTCTCCGTCAAGGCTACCCGATATACCCGTACGCCCGCAATCTGCCCGAACACCTGATAGGACTCCGCCGGGGCGCTGTACTGCCCGATCACGAGCGGGCCGGACCAGTCGCCGGCATCCGACCGCCCCTTGGCACTGCCGACGAGCTTGCCGTCCTGGTACAGCTTCGAGGTCGTCCCGTCGAACGTGACCACCAGATGCGTCCACGCCCCGGGCGCGCTCTTGCCGCCGTCGCACGAGGCGCCGCCGACGTACCACCGCCACTTCCCGCCGAGGTTCTGCAGGAACCAGCCCTCTTTCTGCCACATGCCGCAGCTCAGCACCACGGGCATCTTCGCGGGCTTGTCGATGCGGACCCGGCAGGTCACCGAAATCCCGCGCGAGGCGCTGAACTCCGGGCGGTTGGCGAACTCCGCGTGCCCCCCGCCGCGCACATCCAGAATTCCGTCGCCCAACTTGGCCGCGCCGCGGAGCCTGGCGACCTTCCGGTTGAATCGCGCCTCGAATACCGCCTCGCGCGACACGCGCGGCACGGTGGCGGTCGCTTCCGGCCCGGACTCACTCTCTCGCCCTCGCCGGTTCACCGACCGTACCCGGTAGACGAACGAGCCGCCCTCCAGGGGGACCGTGTCCGTCCAGGCATCCCCTGCCACAGGGGTCGATGTCACGCGGGCAAACGCCTCCGCGCCGCCGGGGGATCGGTACACGTGATACCGCAGGCCCGGCGCCCCACGCCACTGCAACCGAACCGCCCCCGCCACAGCCGTCGCGGTCACCTGCTCCGGAGCGGCAGGCGGCGGGGAGGGAGACACCTTCACGCTCGTCCGAGCGGGATCCGACCGCTCGCCGTCCCCCACGGCCACCAGCGCGTAGTGGGATGTACCGCTCGGTGCATCCCCGTCGCTCCACGCGAACAACGTTGTCCGCTCCAGCAGCGTCTGGTCGGTGGGCGTGAAATCCGCCGTCGTGCCGCGGTGCAGTTCGAACGACAGGCCGATCGTGTCGCCCCGCCGGGGCCAGCGGAGCGTCACCACGCCGTCGTCGACGCTCGCCGCCGGCGTCAGCGGATCGGCCGGCAGGGGCACGGGGAGAATATGCCTGCACGCGCCGGGGATGATCTCCGCGCCCGGCATGTCCACGCGAGGTTTGCTCAGGGCCGCCGCCCGTGCGGAACGAATGATCGCCAGCATCCGCTGATAGTCTGGGTTCTCTGTAGACGCGAACGTCACTTTCGCGGGGCCTTTGCGGTCGGGCTTGGGCAGCTTCGACGGGCGGAACACATCCGGCGGCTGGCTGCGCTGCGTCACGAGCGCCGGCGGCGCGGGGGCCTTGCGAGAGCGGCACCACGCCAGCCCCAGCCCGCCCTCGGTCTTGGCCAGCGGCGCCCGGAGGATGCGGCTGTGCTCGGGGCTCGCCAGATTCACCCAGTCATTGCCGATCTGCCCGCCATGACACGAGGTACAGCCCGCCTTCTTCATCGCGACCCCCAGCGGCCTGGCGGCGCCCGCCAGCGCCCCGCTGGTCGCGTGCGGCGTGTAGTTCCACGTCCCGTAGTAGTTGCAGTTCCCGTCCATCCACGCCATCAGCAGGTCGCGCTCCGGGCGCGTCAGTTCCTTGATGCGGTCCTTGTGCCCGCCCACCAGCAGCTTCGCCAGCGCCGCCGAGCCGGATCCGTACGTCCGCGGCGGATG
>CAZEJA010000318.1:0-4268 GCA_964512215.1 uncultured Planctomycetaceae bacterium | reverse complement strand
CCTGCTGATCGCGTACGTGCCCAGCGCGTCGATGGGGACGGCCGTCGAGATGCACGAGGCCGTCCGCGGCGGCGCCGTCGTGCTCACCGTCACTCCCCTGGCGGCCAACTGGGTCATCCGCGCCTACAGCGACGAGGTCTTCCCCGACGTGAACGCCCTCGAACGCTACCTGGCCTCGGGCGCCCTGGACGAGGCGATACGCCGCAAACGGGAGCAAACGACATGAAGACCGCCCTGCTCGACATGACGATCGACGAGCTGCGCAAGGCCGTCGCGTCGCTCGGACAGCCCGCCTACCGGGCCGAGCAGCTTGCCGACTGGGTCTACGGGCGGGGCGTGACCGACCCAGCCGCCATGACCAACGTCCCGAAAGCTCTCCGCGAGGCGTTCGTCGTGCTCACCTCGCGGGTGGCCGTCCGCACCGAGAGCGAAGACGGCACGATCAAGCTCCTGCTGGAGATGGAAGACGGCGAACATGTTGAGACGGTGCTGATCCCCTCGGGCAAGCGGGCGACGGTGTGCGTCTCCACGCAGGCGGGATGCGCGATGGGCTGTTCGTTCTGCGCGTCGGGGTTGGGCGGGCTGCAGCGGAACCTGACGAGCGGCGAGATCCTCGAGCAGGTCCTGCACCTGCAGCAGGTCGCCGAGCGGCGCGTGACGAACGTCGTGTTCATGGGCATGGGCGAGCCGCTGGCCAACTACGACGCTACCGTCGCGGCCGTCCGGGCGCTGACCGAGCCGGGGCGGTTCGGCATCTCCGCCCGACGGATCACCGTCTCCACCATCGGCATCCCGAAGGCCATCCGCCGCCTCGCAAAGGAGGACCTGCCGATCACGCTGGCGATTTCCCTGCACGCGCCCAACGACGCCCTGCGCCGCCAGCTCATGCCCGCCGTCCACAGCAGCATCGACGAGATCGTCGCGGCCGCCAAGGACTTCTTCCAGGCCCGCAAGCGGGAGATCACGCTGGAGTACGTCCTGCTCGGCGGCGTGAACGACACGAACGTCTGCGCCGAGGCCCTCGCGGACCTCGCCCACCGCCTGCGCTGCAACGTGAACGTGATCTGCTACAACCCCGTCGACTCGCTTCCCTACGAGCGCCCCACGCAGGTCGCGACCCAGGCGTTCGTCACCCGCCTCCGCAAACGCGGCGTCAACGTCCACCAGCGCCACTCCCGCGGACTCGACGCCGCGGCAGCATGCGGACAACTCCGCACAGACCACACCGAACCGGACAGTTCCTGACGTGCGGGAACACCCACGGAAGGCTTTCCGTGGGCGTTACTCCCCACCAACGACATACCGTCGCAGCACGTCGTCCCCCAGCACCGTCTCCTCCGCAGGCTCGACGTCCAACTCCGCGATGTCGAAACGGGGGAGCCCTTCCCCTTCGTCGCCTACTTCGATCGGCGCGACGAAGACGAGCAGTTCATCCGCGAGTCCTGTGGAGGTGAAGCTCTCCAGCACGGTCGTGCCGCCTTCGACGAGCAGGTAGGTCCAGCGGCGACGGCCGAGCTCATCCAGCAGTGCGTCGAGGTCGACCCCCTCGTCCCGCGACGGCAGCTCCAGCACCTCGACGCCTGCGTCGCGCAGCTCGCCCGCCCGGTCGGACGGAGCGGCGGCGGTGGTCACGACGAGAACGGGGAACTCCCCTGCCGTGCGGACCAGTTGACAGTCCGACGGCGTCCGGAGCTTCGAGTCCAACACCACCCGCACGGGCTGCTTCCTCATGCCACTGCGGTTGGTCAGCAGCGGATCGTCGGCCAGCACCGTCCCGGCCCCCACAAGAATGCCGTCGCACCAGGAGCGAATCTCGTGGACGCGGTCCCGGGAGGCCTGCCCGGAGATCCATCGGCCCTGTCGCGCCGGCAGGGCGAGATACCCATCCGCCGTCTGCGCCCACTTGCAGATCACCCACGGCCGCCCCTGCGTGCGGAGCTTCACGTAAGCAGCAAGCAGTTCGCGGGCCTCCGCCTCGCAGACGCCGACCGTCACCTCCACCCCCGCTTTCCGGAGAATCGCGATGCCCCGCCCGGAGACGTTCTCATCCGGGTCTTCCATTGCGACGACGACGCGAGCGATGCCCGCTTCGAGGATGGCGTCGGTGCAGGGCGGGGTCTTGCCCGTATGGCAGCACGGTTCGAGCGTCACGTACATCGTCGCGCCCGTCACGTCCGCCCCCGCCGCGGCGGCCAAGGCGTCTCGCTCCGCGTGGGGGTCGCCGAACGCGCGGTGCCACCCCCGTGCGATCTCCCGCCCGTCGCGCACGATCACCGCGCCGACCATCGGGTTGGGCTCGACCACGCCGAGACCGAACGCCGCACATTCCAGTGCAGCGCGCATGAAATGCTCATCGCGATTCTGCATAGGAACGATTATACGTATGTACCATGCTCTTCCGCTTCTGCTTATATGGGTTTCTGAAGAATCAGCAGTACTACGATCCGTTCCTGATCCTGGCGTTTCGGGAGAAGGGGCTGTCGTTTGCGATGATCGGGCTGCTGATCGGCTTCCGGGAGATCTGCATCAACATCCTGGAGGTCCCCACCGGCGCGATCGCCGACGTGCTGGGGCGACGGCGGGCGATGATCTCGTCGTTCGTCGCCTACATCGTCGCGTTTGTCATCTTCGGCTGGTCCATGCAGTTGTGGGCGCTGTTCGGGGCGATGTTCTTCTTCAGCATCGGCGAGGCGTTCCGCACGGGCACGCACAAGGCGATCATCTTCGACTGGCTGGCCCGCGAGGGACGCGCCGACGAGAAGACGAAGGTCTACGGGCGGACGCGGTCGTGGAGCAAGATGGGCTCGGCCGTCAGCGTGGTCGTCGCAGCCGCCATCGTCTTCGCCACCGATCAGGGCTACGCGAGCATCTTCTACCTCTGCATCATCCCCTACGCGATCAACATCGTGAACTTCCTGACATATCCGAAGTACCTGGACGGCCCGCGTCGCGGCAGTGCGGACGCCGGCGGGGTCTTCCGGGCGCTGCTGGGCACGTTCGCCTCGCTGCGGTCGCGCCCGCTGCGGCGCCTGCTGATCGAGTCGATGGGCTTCGAGGGCGCGTTCAAGGTCACAAAGGACTACGTCCAGCCCGTGTTGAAGGCCGCCGCCCTCGCGCTGCCGGTCGTGCTGGGGCTGGGCGAGCGACAGCGAACGGCCGTGCTGGTCGGGGCGGTGTACTTCGTGCTCTATCTCGCGAGCAGCTTCGCATCGCGCCGCGCGGACTGGCTGGCGCGGCGGGCGGGGTCGGAAGCGCGCGGGGCGGCGCTGCTGTGGGTCGCGATGCTGGCCGCGTTCGTCCTGCTGGGCGGCGGGGTGCTGGCGGGCTTCGAGGCGGCCGTCATCGCCGCCTTCGTCGCCCTGTTCCTCCTGCAGAACTTCTGGCGCCCGATCCTCATCAGCCGCGTTGCCGACCGGGCCGATCCCGACCTGGCCGCCACGGTCCTGAGCGTCGAGTCGCAGGCCAAGACCCTCTTCGCCGCCGTCTTCGCCCCCCTGCTCGGCTGGTCCGTCGACCTCGTCGGCACCCGCGACGCGTCGCTGCAATTCCTCCCCGTCGCCCTGCTCGGGCTCCTGGTGGCGACCGGGATGATCCTCACGGCACGACGACGGACAGTTGACCAGTTAACCAGTTAGCTAGTTAACCAGTGGATCAGTCGGGCGATAGTCTCACTCATCGATAGACATCATCTGCGGCCGAAGCCCGTCAGGTCCGTAGACTCGTTAGGCGTCTTCTTCATCGTCATCGTTCAGTGGGGAATGCTCAGAAAGAACCTGCTCGGCTCCAGGACTTGGCATCAGTGCGAAGAACTCGTTCCCACGTTGAATGAATCCCTCGGGATCGCCTTCATATACCTCATTCAACACCAAGGAACAGCTCTCACGGGTGATGCTGTCCATGGCTGCATAGTCCCAAGAGCGTTTGCATGGCCATGAGGCTATTACCCGCGCAGTAGGCGCAGCTGTCTGATGTTCGGTCAGTCGCTTCTCAAGACTATCGGTATATCCAACCTTCACTCTATTTGGCAAGGCTTCCGGCACCAGTTGTATGACATAGAAGTAACCTTGGCGCTGGTATGACTCTGATTCTTCGGTAGCACTGCTACCAGAATGGAGCTTCACATAGTAATCCGCAAGCGTGTCTGCATCATCTCGCGAGATGTAGTGAGTCCACTTTGCGTTGCTTGTGCTGGCGCGGCCCTTCTGCACGGAGATTTAGCTTGTCCCCATGCGCTGGACAGAATCCGGCCTGGAATAAGGTCGAACCGT
>CAZEJA010000317.1:0-4274 GCA_964512215.1 uncultured Planctomycetaceae bacterium | reverse complement strand
GGGGCCAGCGCCCCGATCCGCTTGCGCAGCGTCGCCGGCGTGATGCGCTTGCCCAGCACGTCGAGCGCCGACCCCCGTGCGAACGTGCCTTCCGAGTTCAGCCCGGCCAGCAGCGCCTCGTCCCAGACCTTCCCGCTGATCCGCTCGACGATCTGGCGGAAGCGGGCCTCGTTGGGCCCATCGACGGACGGTTCCTGCGCCCACTGCTTGACGACCTCCGCGAGCACCTCCATGTCCCCGTGCCGGCTGAGCCAGTCGAGGATCGCATCCCGCATGCCCGTGCCCGGCTTGATGTCCGGCAGGGCCTTGACCACCGCCCCGGCCAGCACCGGGTAGTCCTTCTTCAGCAGGAATGCCAGCACCGCCCGCTGAAGCTGCTCGGGCAGGTTCTCCTGCGACAGCACGCCGGCCAGCTCGCCCAGCGCCTCGGGGTTCTCCGCGCCCAGTCGCGTGACGACGTTGAGCGACTCGGCCCGTTCGGCCTCGCTGAGGCGGTCATCCAGCACGCGCTGCAGGTTGATCTGCACGACGACGTACGGCGGGTAGGCATCCGGGTGCGTGCTGCGAAGCTCCTGGTATTGCAGCATGCTGTACGGCGGCGACGGCGGCGCGTCCGGACACCCGCAGAGGCACACCGCCCCCGTCAGGGCCGCCGCCAGGAACGTATTGCGAATCATACTCATCACGCCTTCCCGTTAACCGCCGGCGCACCTCGCGCGGGCGTCCCAAGATTCTAGTGACCTCCCCGCCCGGTTGCAAAGTTTCGCCCGCAACGGTAGACTCGCTCACGCTATGAGTGCACACACCGACATTCCGTTGCCCGAGCAGATGCAGTTGCTCAAGCGAGGCTGCGAGGGCCTCTACGCCGAGGCGGAACTGGAGCACCGTCTGGCCGCCGCCGCGGACAAGGGCCGGCCCCTGCGCGTCAAGCTCGGCATGGACCCAACCGCGCCCGATATCCACCTCGGACACTCCGTCGTCCTGCGGAAGATGCGGCAGTTCCAGGACCTCGGGCACAAGGCGGTTCTGATTATCGGCGACTACACCGCCCGCATCGGCGACCCCACGGGTGTCAACAAGACGCGTCCCGTCCTGCTGCCCCAGCAGATCGAGACCAACGCCAAGACCTACTTCGCCCAGGCGGGCAAGATTCTCGACACCCACGAGACCCGCCTCGAGATCCGCTACAACAGCGAGTGGCTGGAGAAGCTCACCTTCGCCGAACTGCTTCGGCTGGCCGCACACAAGACGGTCGCGCAGATGCTGCAGCGCGACACCTTCCGCAAGCGTCTCGCCGCCGAGGAAGACGTCTTCCTGCACGAGTTCCTCTACCCCATCATGCAGGGGTACGACAGCGTCTGCATCCAGGCCGACGTGGAGCTGGGCGGGACCGACCAGACCTTCAACAACCTCGTCGGGCGCGACCTGCAGAAGGCGGAGGGCTTCCCGCCGCAGGTCGTGATGATCATGCCCATCCTCGTCGGGCTCGACGGGACCGAGAAGATGAGCAAGTCCAAGGGCAACTACATCGGCATCACCGACGAGCCGAACGACATGTTCGGGAAGGTCATGTCGATCCCCGACGCCCTGATGGACAACTACTTCACGCTGCTGACCGCCCTGCCGCGCAGGGAGATCGACGAGTTGATCGACCCCGAGCGGACACACCCGCGAGAGGCGAAGGCGACGCTGGGCAAGGCGATCGTGGCGCAGTACCACGACGAAGCCGCCGCCGACGCCGCGGCCGCCGAGTTCGACCGGGTCTTCTCACAGCACGACGTGCCGACCGATATGCCCGAGATCGTCGTCGAGTCCGGACCCATCGGGCTGATTGCGCTGATCACGTCGGCGGGGTTCGCCAAGTCCAACGGCGAGGCCAGGCGCCTGATCCAGCAGAACGCCGTCAGCCTGGACGGCGAGAAGCTGACCGACATCGACGCGACGCTCGAACCCGCCGACGGTGCGGTCCTGAAGGTCGGCAAGCGCCGCTTCGGTAAGATCGTCATCCGCTAGGAGCCCCCCGTGTCCCCCGCCGCCAACGGCGACGCAGCGGTCGTCCGCGACCTCGCGAAACACTACGCCGATTCCTGCGCCGAAGCGATCCACGACGAGCGGCGCGACTTGTGGCGGCGGCACAACTCCCTGCAACACACACGCCCACTCATCATCGTTCGCGGTGGCAGGGCCTGGGGCGAAGTGCCCGAGATCACCTTTCTCCAGTGTACGGACCCGCTGCTTCGAGGATATGAACGCTCCCTGCGGCTGGCGCTGTTCCGCCGCCAGATCGACGACGACTTCATCCCCGAGCCCTGGCTGACCGTCCGGGCGAGTTTCGCCTGCACCGGGTGGGGCCTCAGCGCCAGCCGCACGCATCCGGACGACCCCAAGGGATCGTGGAAGGCCGACTACCCGATCCGAGCGCTTGCCGACATCGACAGGCTTCACGCCCCGGAGCATGCCATCGACGAAGAGGCGACCGCCCGGAACGCCGCGAAGCTTCGTGATGCGGTCGGCGACATCATCGACGTCAATGTCGATCGCAGCCCGGCGTATCGCGTGTGGTCGGGCGACCTGTCGACGGATATGGGCCGCCTCCGCGGGATCGAGAACTTCATGCTCGATATGATGGACAGCCCGGAGTGGATGCATCGGCTGGCCGGCTTTCTGCGGGACGGCGTCCTGCGGACCCACGAACAGGCGGAAGCCGCCGGCGACTGGGGACGCTCAGCGAGCGAGAACCAGGCGATGCCCTACGCGGTCGAAGTCAATGACCCCGCGGCGAACGTCAACGGCGCGATCCGCAAGCAGCTCTGGGGGTACATGGCCGCCCAGGAGTTCACGCTCGTCTCGCCGCAGATGCACGACGAGTTCCTCCTGCAGTACCAGCTTCCGATCCTCTCGCAGTTCGGCCTGACCGCCTACGGCTGCTGCGAGGACCTGACGCGGAAGATCGACATCCTCCGGCAGATCCCGAACCTGCGCCGCATCGCCGTCGCCCCCGTCGCGGACCTCGCGAGCTGCGCCGAGCAGATCGGCGGGGACTACGTCATTTCCTGGCGCCCCAACCCGGCCGAGGCGGTCTGCTGTGGTTTCGACCCGGATCGCATCCGCCGCACCACCCGGGAAGGGCTCGCCATCTGCCGCGGCCAACAGGTCGACATCACGCTCAAGGACATCGACACCGTCCAGAACGACCCGCGCCGCCTCGTCGAGTGGGCGAAGATCGTCCGCGAAGTCGTCGAGGAAGCCGCCTGACCCCTCCCGGCGCCGCCTCACGCGCATTTGGATGTCCTCGCCCAATCCACTATCATAGTGCAAGCCGACCGTCGGACCACCCGACGGGGCCTTCCTTGAGGAGTTCCGTATGAAAGCTGCCAGAACGCTCATTGCCATCGCGGCCGTGTCTCTTCTCGTCATATTGGCGCCTTCCCATGCCGTCAAGACGCCCAAGAAGAAACCAGCCCCCAAACCTGCGGCGAAACCGGCCGCGACGTACTCGATCCGTCAGATCGAAGGCTGGACTGTGCACGTGGACGACCAGCTTCTCACGTCGAAGAAGGAGATCGGCGAGAAGGTCCTGAAACTGCTTGGCGCGAAACTGTATGACGTCACGCGTGTGATCCCCGCCAAGGCGCTCGCCGAACTGCGGAAGGTGCATATCTGGATGGGCTACGACAGCCCGTCCTCCAAGGCCGCCTGCTACCATCCCTCCGCGGGATGGCTGAAGGGGCACGGGTTCAGTCCCGAGATGGCGAAGTCCGTCGAGATCGGCAACGCCGACCGTTTCCTCAAATGGTCGAACGCCCAGCCGTCGATGGTGCTGCACGAGCTGGCCCACGCGTATCACCACCGGGTGGTCGGGCACAGCCATGCCGAGCTCCAGGCGGCCTACAAGAAGATGGTCGCGGGCAAGACGTACGAATCGGTCCTGCACTACAACGGCAAGAAGGTGAAGCATTACGCGCTGAACAATCAGATGGAGTACTTCGCCGAGTCCACGGAGGCCTACTTCGGCGTCAACGACTTCTACCCCTTCGTCCGCCCCGAATTGCGGGCGCACGACCCGGAGATGTACAAGCTCATGGGCAAGCTCTGGGGGACGTAGAGAAGCCTGAAAGGCTTCTATAGTACAGCCCAAGGCGAAGCCCTGGGAAGGTGGTCCGGACAACAGCCGAGCCCTGAAGGGGCGGCAGAGATGTCGCCCCTTCAGGGCTCACTTGAATAGGGGACATCGCGCCCCGGGGCGTTGCCCCGGGCTGTATTCTCTCAGCCCT
>CAZEJA010000316.1:0-4280 GCA_964512215.1 uncultured Planctomycetaceae bacterium | reverse complement strand
CGCTGCGCGCCGAGGCGGCGGCGGGGATCCCGCTGGTCGACGATGCCTGTCTCCAGGCCGGACCCACCCGCCGCGACGATCTCGACCCCGTCGAGTTCATCGGCGGCGTGCCCTTGAACACCAATCTCGCCAACGCCGCCCTGTTGCCGCTGGGGTCCAACGGCCTGCCGATCCCCGCGCTCGATGGCCACCCGCCCGCGGTCGTCGGTGATCTTCTCGTGGGCGAGCACGCGGCGGACCGGCATCGGCAGGTCCAGCTCGACCGTGTCGCCCGCTTTCCACCTGTGCCGCAGCACGGTGTAGCCCGCCCCGATCTTTGGCGAGACCGCCTTGCCGTTGACCCGCAGCGTGTAGTCCGGCGCGTCGGGCGAGACGTAACGGTACAGGTCGCTGGGCAGGGGTTGGCCCTGCGACCACCCGGGGATGCGAACGTGCAGGGCGAACTCGCCCGCCTCGTCGGGGTCAACGGTGATGCTGACCGCACCGTCCCACGGGTACTGCGTCTTCTGCGTCAGCGTCACCGTCCGCTTGCCCAGCTTGACCTTGCCGCTGCCGCCGATGAAAAGGTTCACGTAGGCTGCGTCTCCGCGGGCCGCGTAGACGTACCCCGCGATGGACGGGATGAACCGCACGACGTTGACCGGGCAGCACGAGCACCCAAACCACGGGCTCCGTTCGAGCGAACCGTGGTTGAATTTGAACTTCATGTCGCACGCCAGCGGGTTGGGGTAGAAGAACCGGTCGCCGCTCAGGGAGATGCCCGACAGGAAGCCGTTGTAGATGATCCGTTCGAGCACGTCGATGTACTTCGCTTCCCCGTGCAGCAGGAACATGCGATGGTTCCACAGCGCCAGGGCGATGGCGGCGCACGTCTCGTTGTAGGCCCGCACGTTCGGCAGCGTGTAGGCCCCCGCGTAGCCCTCTCCCGCCCCGTGCTGCCCGACGCTGCCGATGAGGTAGAGCTTGCGCGTCACCACGTCGGTCCAGATGCGGTCGATCGCGTCGATGTATGCCTGCTCGCCCGTCAATGCCGCCACGTCCGCGACCCCCGCGTACAGGTACCCGCCGCGCACCGCGTGCCCGACAGCCTCGCTCTGCTCGACGAGGGGCACGTGGTCCTGGGCGTATTTGCCGTACACCTTCTTGCGCTTGTCCGTCCGCCCGCGCATGTCGATAAAGAACTTCGCCTGGTCGAGGTACTTCCTGTCGCCCGTCGCCTGGTAGAGCCTCACCAGTCCGATCTCGATCTCCTCGTGTCCGGGCACGTCGACGATCTGCCCCTCGCCCGGGCCGAACACCTTGCAGACGAGGTCGGCGTTCTTGATCGCGACGTTCAGCAGCGACCGCTTGCCCGTCGCCCGGAAGTGCGCGACGGCGGCTTCGTACATGTGTCCGACGTTGTACAGTTCGTGGTTGTGGGCGCAGTGCGACCACCGCTCGGGGCCGGTCATGCGGCTGGTGAACCCCAGCGTGCGGGCCGTATAGAGATAGCCGTCGTCCTCCTGGGCGGCGGCGATCTTGACGATCAGGTCGTCGAGGTACTTGTCCAGTTTCGGGTCCGGCTGCAGCGCCAGCAGGTACGCGGCGCCCTCGACGACCTTCACCACGTCGGAGTCGTTGAACGGGATGCCCTGGAACTTGCCTTCCTCGAGCCCGCCGGCGCGGGCGAAGTTCGCGATTCGTCCGGTCTCCTCGCACTTCTGGAAGTCGTACCAGACGGTGACCTTGCGGTTGGTCTCGATCCGCGGGCCCCAGAAATCGTCGGTGATCTTCACCTCGGTGAACGGCACGGCCGTGATCTTGTCGTCGGCCGCCTGACAGGCGGGAACGACGAGCAGGGAAACGAGCAGGAGGGGCACGATGAGAGCGACGTTGGCGTCCATGAGGTCTCTCCAGTGCTTCGGGGATACGTTCGATTGTGTGAAGCGGGCACACAAGCTGCGGCGCCCGGGGGTCAGGCGTCTTTCATGGCCAGCGCGCCGGTGGGGCAGGCGGCGACGCATTGTTCGGCGGCGGTCTGGAGACCGTCTGCGACGGACTCGCCGAAGGGGACGGCCACGCGGACGGTGAAGCCTCGCCCGAGGAAGCTCAGGCCCAACTGCTCCTTCGCGTCGGCGGCGATCTGCACGCAGAGCCCGCAGTCGATGCACTTGCCCGGCTCGTAGATTACCTGAGGATGCCGGGCGTGCTGCTCGAACGGGCGGCGATCGCCCTTGAAGCGCGACGCCTTCGCGCCGTAGAGCTGCGCGTACGTTCGCAGCTTGCAGTTATCGGGCTTGCGGCAGTCGCAGTGCATGCAGCGTGCCGCCTCCGCGACGGCCTGCTCCGACGAGAGCGGTTCGCGCCACGGCTCGGCGCCGCCGATGCGCCCGGCGGAGTCGGCCTCGACCATGAAGGCGTCGATCTCGTCGTCGGACAGCTTGCCCACGTGCGTGGAGAACGTCGGGGCTGCCCCGGCCGCCTGCCCGGTGGTCAGGTAGGCGTCGATGGACATCGCCGCCGCCCGTCCCTGGGCGACGCTCCGGACGGCCAATTTCACGGGCGCCACCGCGCCGCCGACGGCGAACACGCCGGGCGCAGCGGTCTCGTACGTCCCCCGGTCGACCGTGATGCCGCGGTCGCCCGCTTCGAGCCCGAACGGTGCGGGCGCCTCGCCCGTCGCGACCAGCACCGCGTCGAATTCCTCGCGCAACTCGTCGAACGACACACCCTCCCCGATGGTCGTGGACAGTCGAATCTCCGCGCCGAGTGTCTCGATGACCGCGACCTCGCGGGCGAGCACGTCGCGGGGTAGCTGGTCTTCGGGCACGTCCCGCAGGAGCCTGCCTCCCGCGCAGTCCTGACTCTCGAACACAACGCACCCGTGCCCGAGTCGTCTCAGATAGTAGGTGGCGGCGAGTCCTGCAGATCCACCCCCGACCACCGCAACCCGCTTGCCGGTTTCGCGCTCGCACGCGGGCAGGTCCCCCTCGCCCGCCTCCAGGTCCGCATCGGCGGCATATCGCTTCAGCAGGCAAATCGCAACGGGCTCGTCCTTCGTGCCTCGCCGACACGCCTTCTCGCACGGCGCGGGGCAGATACGCCCCAGCGTCGCGGGCAGCGCGATGTGCTCCTTGACCGTCGCGATCGCCTCGCTCATCTTCCCGTCATGAATCTGGCGGATCATCCGCGGGATGTCCATGTGGGCGGGGCAGGCGGTCTGGCAGGGGGCTTCGCAGTCGCCCAGGTGGTCGCCCAGCAGCAGTTCCAACGCGGTCCGCCGGGCTTCGAGGACTTCGGGCGTCTCGCTCTCGACGCGCATGCCCTCGACGGCGGGCGCCGCGCAGGAGGGCACGAGCTTGCTCGCCCCCTCGACCTTCACCACGCAGACCATGCACGACGTCAGCGCCTTGCGCCCGTGATAGAAGCACATGGTGGGGACGGGCACGTCGAGGGCGCGGGCGGCGTCGAGGATCGTCGCGCCGTCGGGCACGTCCACGGGCTGGTTGTCGATGAACAGTCTGGGCATTCGTTACTCGATCCGAATTGCATCGGCGGGGCAGACGGTTTTGCACGTGCCGCACCGCACGCAGAGTTCGGGGTCAATCTCGTGTTTCTCGTAGGGCGTCATCTCGATGGCGCCGGTGGGGCAATGCTGGGCGCACAGCGTGCAGCCGACGCAGTCATCCGTCACGGAGTATGTCACCAGCGCCGTGCAACTGCCGGCCGGGCAGCGGCCCTCGATGTGCGCCTCGTATTCGTCGCGGAAGTGCTCGATGGTCGACAGCACCGGGTTCGGGGCCGTGCCCCCGAGCGCACAGAGGCTGCCTCCCTTGATCTGGGCGGCGAGCTGCTGCAGCAGTTCGATGTCGCCCTTCTTCCCCTCGCCTCCGCAGAGGCGCTCGAGGACCTCCAGCATCCGCCGCGTGCCGATCCGGCAGAACGTGCACTTGCCGCACGACTGGTCCTGCGTGAATTCCAGGAAGTAGCGGGCGATGTCGACCATGCAGTCGTCCTCGTCGAGCACGACGAGCCCGCCCGAGCCCATGATCGCCCCGGCCGCGAGCAGCGCCTCGTAGTCGACCGGGATGTCGGCCATCTCCGCGGGCACGCACCCGCCGGACGGCCCGCCGATCTGGACGGCTTTGAACCGCTTGCCGCCGCCCATGCCGCCGCCGATCTCCTCGACGATCTGGCGAATCGTGACGCCCATGGGCACCTCGATCAGCCCGCCGCGGGCGATCTTGCCCGCCAGCGCGAACACCTTCGTGCCCTTGCTCGTCTCCGTGCCCAACTCCGCG
>CAZEJA010000315.1:0-4282 GCA_964512215.1 uncultured Planctomycetaceae bacterium | reverse complement strand
GTCTACGATGTGTTGGCAGTAAAATCGGTCCACGATGTGTTGGCAGTTGTCAGGTAGCCAGTAGCCGGTGGTCGGGAGCCGGAGGGGGCGAAGCGGAGCGGCAGATACCTTCCTGGCTACCGACTACCAATGCCCGGCTACCGCTTCTTCTGCGCCTTGAGCAATTCGGCGATGTTGGCGGCCTCTTCCTTCGCCGCCTTGGTCCGCTTGCCCATGAAGTAGTCGTGGACCTCCATCTCCTTCTCGGACCACGTGTTCGCCTCGGCGTAGTCGGCGCAGTAGGGCACGAGCAGGTCGATCCAGCAGGCGATCTTGTCCAGTTCCTCGCGGGAGAGCAACACGGCGTTGTGCCCGTCACGGAGCATGGGGATGATGCCGCTCTTGGCCGCCCCGGCGTGGTAAGGCGGCAGCATGGGCGGGCCCTCCTGGACGCAGACCCAGTTGACCATCTTGTTCTGCTTGCCGGACAGGGAACCCCTCCGATGGTCGGGCCCCACTCCCGTCAGGGACAGGTAGGCGTCCGACCAGGCGCGCTTGGCGCTCGTGTCGATGTTGGGCTCGCCGAGCAGGCTGAACGCTCTCTTCCTGCCCGGCGTCTTCGGGGATGCCTCCGGATAGGGCAGCGGGGGATCGGTTTTCCACTCCAGAATGCCGCCGGAGTACTTCTTCTGCAGGACGGCCTTGATCCGCAGCGCGGTGGCCTCGACGGGCTGGAACGTGACGCGGTTGAAGCGGTCCTTCTCGACGCCGTATTCGCTCGTGGGCGTCACCTTGCCCCACTTCCTGCCGCTGGCGTCCTGGAAGTGGAGTTCCCAGGATTTCGGCACGCGGCAGGCGCCTTCGATCGCTTCGTCGTCGAACCAGTAGACCTCGACGGCGGAGACCTTGCGGGGCCTGTTGAAGTCGTACCGCACCCACTGCCCGCCGCCCTTGCGGTCCCACCACGTGAAGCGCGGCGTCTTGAGATCGGCGGAACTCCTGGGATCCCTGCGGTCGTGCAGTGCGTTGACGGCGTCGTCCGCGTGTGCGTGCGACGCCGTCGCCACCAGCGGCGGGCCTGCAACGCCCGCGCGGTCGTCGTGACAGCGGATGCAGTGCTTGTCCAGGATGGGCTGAATCTCGCGCCGGAAGCTGAAGCCCCTCGCCGGTCCGTAGAAGGGCGTCAGTGGCTTTGGTCCCACGCGCATGGCCGTGGTGATCGACCGCACGGGCGGGGCAGTGTTCTTGCTCTCGTGGCAACCCACACACGACAGGGCCTCGCCCGGCTGGAGCGTGGACCAGCTTCGCATCGTCTGGACGGCGTGCCCGTTGGCGTCGATCGCCTGGAAGTACACGGGCGTCCGCGCCGGGACGATGAAGCACGCCGAACCGTCCTCATAGACCGTCGCGCTGCCGTGGACGACCTTCGGGTCCCACGCTCCGCCGCCGATCGAGGGCGGCGTGCTCGACATCGCGCCGCCGGCTGGCCCGCGGTTGCCGTTCCGCCCGATGTCGACGGGGCGGTACGTGATCTCCACCACGCGGAGCTTCTTGACCGTTCCGCGCGGAACCCCCGCCAGCCCCGGGCCCTCGTAGATATTCTGCAGGTAATACACGCCCGTGCGGGCACGGTAGTCGACCGGCGAGGCCATCACGCCCGGCTTGACCCGCGGCGCCAGCGGGATCGACTGGTTGCACGATATCCTGTCGTCGCAGACCAGCAGCTCGCGCCGACCGTCCTCCGCCATCCAGTAGACGGCGAAGTGTCGCTTCGATCGGTCCGGCTTGTACGTGACCAGGAACGTTCGCTCGTCCAGCGCCCAGGGGTACTGGAACTGGTCGCCGTCCTGCCCGGACTTGTCGACCTTCACGGCCTTGGTCTCGCGGACCGGTGCGATCAGTTGGGCGCCCTCGGCCTCCTGGCGCCCGCGCGAGGGATCGAGAATCCCCAGCTTGCCGCGCTGGCGCGTGTGGTGCCCGGAGAAGACGGCCACGATCTTGGTCGTCCCCGGGATGCCTCGCGCGTGCATGATCGTCGTCGGGAAGTACGAGTTGTTCCCGTACAGGTCCATCTGCCCGGTCCCGTCGGGGTACATCTGGAAGAGCCCCTGCGGGTAGATCTGCCCGCGGTCGCTGTAGTCCCACCGCGTGTAGATGACGCGCCCGTCGGGCGTGACGGTGGGGTAGTTCGTGTGAACCTGGTCGAAGCTGAGACGCCGCAGGTACTTCCCGTCCTTGTCGCACGTGTAGAGGTTGCTGACCGTCGGGTGGAAGCAGTCGACGGTCTGCACGCAGCGGGAGGAGTTGAACACGATGTCACCACTCGGCAAGTACGCGCCTTCGTAGTCCGCATATCCCAGCCCGTCGGTGAGTTGCCGGACCTTGCCGTCCGCGACGGTCATCTCGTACAGGTGGAAGTCATCCTTGCTGCGGTCCTTCTTGTGCGCGAAGAGTACACGCTTGCCGTCCCAGGAGACATCCGGATCGCGGATCATGCCCTTCGGGTCGTCCAGCAGCGTCCGGACCGTGCCCTTGCCGGCGGCGTCCATCTCCAGCACGCACAGCGCCGAGCCCGGCAGCCAGTGGCATTCCCCCTGCCCGTCGGAGAGGGCCTCCGTGTAGGCGTAGTGCGAGCCGCCGAGGTCCCGGTGCTTGGTGAAGATCATGCGGCGAATCTGCTTGAGGTGGGGGGCGAGCCGCTTGCGGCGGCGGGCTTCGCAGGCGCTGACGTACAGCTTCGCCCAGCGAGAATCCGACGCAGCGACCTTGCCGCGGCTGAGCTTCTCGAACCCCTTCCGCAGGTCCGCCGCGTCGTCGCCCAGTTCCTTCAGGACGCCTGCGATCGCGTTGGGGTAGGCCTTGTCGCTCGTCGCGCCGTCCTGCAGTTTCCAGTCTTCGAGAAGGCGGGCGTCCGAGACGGCGGGCACGCCCTCCGTAGCCTTGGCGGAGGAGGGTGCGGCAACAGCGACGGCCGTCATCGCGAGGACGACGGCCAGCATGGGAACGACGCGGCAGCTTGCTCGCAGCATGAAGAGTACTCTCCACTCATCCGACGAATACCGTGGAACATTATAGCAGAAGCCGCCCCGCAAAGAGACTCCTTGCATGCCGCGTGGAATGTCGACATGCTTGTCAGACCCGGGCCCGGCCCGGCGGACGATCGGGAGTCGTGTGGATGAGACGATGTGTTGTGACAGGTTGGGTTCTGGTGATCGTGTCGCTGGGCGCGGGGTGTGACGCCGTCCTCGACCGCCAGGCCCTCGCGCTGATCGAGCCGGCCTCCATGCCGGGACAGGCGATGCAGAACCTGATCGGCTCGGCGGACCGGATGATCGCCCGCGGGCGGATCGATCGGCACTGTCGGGTGACCGCTGCCGACGGCGTGGAGATCGACACGTGGGTGATCCGGAATCGCCTGATCCCCGGCCATGACGGCCATGACGGCAATGGCGGCAACGGGCGGGCCCGGCGGTCGGCGCGGGGCACGGTCGTGCTGATCCATCCGCTGCTCGTGAGCAAGACGTGGCTGCTTCCGGTGGGCGAGGAGCTGGCCGACCGCGGGTGGGACGTGGTCCTGTCCGATCTCCGCGCCCACGGGCGGAGCGGCGGGCGGTTCACCACGTGGGGGGCCAGGGAGAAGCTCGACGTCCGCACGGTGGTCGACCGCCTGGTCGAGGAGGAGGCGATCTCGCCGACGATCTACGCGGGGGGCGCTTCGGTGGGCGCGTGCGTCGCCATCCAGTACGCCGTGATCGATCCCCGCTGCAAGGGCGTGGTGGCGCTGGCCCCGACGGCCGGCGCGAGGCGGATGGGGCGGCGGTTCCTGATGGGACTGACCAGCGGACAGTACGATGCCGCACTGGCGCGGGCGGGGGAATTGGCGGACTTCGACCCGGAGCAGGCGTGCGCCGTCACAGCAGCCGCGGCGCTGACCGTGCCGTTGATCGTGGTGCACGGGAAGATGGACATGATCGTGCCCTTCCGTCACAGCGTAGACATTCACGCCGCCGCAGGCGGGACGAAGCAGTTCATCGCCTTGCCCCTGAAGGGGCACGCCCTGGAGATCGGGCGCACGTCCTGGGTCGCCGATCAGTTCGATGTCCTGGAGAAGATGGCCGCCCGGGCCGCGGCAGAACCCCCGAAAGCGAAAGCCGGCCCTTGACGTTCCGGGCGAGATGCGTATCCTGATTCTGTCGCACGAGTGTGGGTTTCTTACGGAGAGCGTCCCGCGGGGACGCGCAATTGGGCGGAACGGAATTACGCTTTCGTACAGGGGAGCACCATGAACCGACGGCATGTGTTG
>CAZEJA010000314.1:0-4289 GCA_964512215.1 uncultured Planctomycetaceae bacterium | reverse complement strand
GCTGCGACAGCAGCGGCCATTCGCGGCTGTTGCCGGAATCGCCGGACATCATCCACAGCGCGTCGACGTGCTGCAGCCACCAGGGCGAGAACCACGTGCCGTTGGTGTAGTTCTGGTAGACGTCGGGGTTGAGGTCGCGCTCGTACGTCAGCAGGTCGAGCGTCACGTCCAGACAGGCCTCGCGGGCATGCCGCTGCGAAAGGTAGTCGCTCGTGAAGTTGTGATTGAAGTCGTGCTTGATGTAGTCGACCTTGGCGTCGACGAGCAGGAACCGCAGGGCCTTCTTGAGGTCCCGTTGGTACTTCGGGTCGAGGATGTTGAAGTACGGCTTGCCTTCCATCCACGAGTGCGTCGGTTTGAAGCCTTCGGCGTAGGCGGGCTCGTAGCCGATCTTCAGGCCGTGCGTGATGCTCTGGTTCGGGCCGTCCAACGCCATCCACGCGCGGAGGCGCGTCCGCCCGGCGTCCATCAGCGCCTTCGACAAGGCGGGCAGCACGACCTGTCCGTCGACGGCCTTCGGCTGGAAGATCCATTCAAAGGACTTCGAGTTCTGCCACCCGTGGTCGGGCACGATCGAGTCGAGCTTCGCGCCATGCTTCTTGAGATGCTCGTCGATCGGCTTGTGGACGGTGGGCAGGAGATGGTCGGGGCTCAGGTCCTTGCCCTCGGGGCTGTACCAGTTGTTGTAGTGCAGGTGGCTGCGCGGGGGCTTGCGCGTGCGGGCGATGTAGTCCAGCAGACCCAACTCGGCGCTTTCGCCCGGGGTCTTGCTGATGCCCATGACGGCCCGCTTGCCCTTGATGCCCCAGATTCCGTAGGGCTGCTTGCGGGCATGTCCGGGGAAGTGGAAGACGGTGACCAGGCCCTTGCGCGGGGCGAACTCCTTGTCGCGTCCGGCCAGGTCGATCGTGTAGTCGTGCCGGTAGAAGTAGTCCGGCTCGACGTAGCCGTCGCTGTGGCGGCTGTAGAAGCACGGGTAGTCCGCGCCGACGAACCAGTTGCCCACAAACACGGGCTCCCCGCGCCCGCCGCGCGACGCGGTCTGCGGGGTCGAGAACCGCAGCACCTGCAGGCGATCGATTTTCTCGCCTTCCCTCATGGACAGGGAAACTGTCTTGTGGAGAACCGGCCCGTCGCCCAGCGAGTACGAAACCATGACAACGCCCGGCGCCTTCGGGCTCGTTCCTCGCTTGGGTCCGTATGAGACGGCAAGCCAGTTGCCGCGCGGGGCGTGTTCCCACATCGTCTCCTCGTAGTCCTTCACCGTCAGACGGGTGTCGTCGAACAGCAGGATCTCAAACTCGTCGCTGGTCACCGTCAGGGCGTCCGAGCCGTCGACGCGCGACAGCGACCGGTGAACCCAGACCCCGTCGACGATCTGGAACTTCGCCCGGATGTGCTTGTTCTTCAGGACGATGTGGTCCGGCTCTTCCGCGCAAGCCGGCCCGCATGCCAAGAGGACGATCAGGCAGATCAGCAGTCGCCGTCGTGTCATGGGTCGGAGCCCTCCTGGGGATTCTCGGTCAGATGCTCTCGCCGAACAGCAGCGTGCGGGTGAAGCGGGGGAGGATGCGCTTGTTGACGAACAGCAGGGGCAGGAGCATCTGCAGGGGCGTGCCCGGCGGGCGGAGGTAGTCGGCCAGGCTTTCGCGCCACTGGTCGCGGAAGCCCATCAGGGCGTGCTGGGGGTCGTCGGATTTCAGCGCGGCGTCGGCGGCGCGGGCGGCGAGGATGCCCGACCGGATGCCCGGCGCAAGTGAATGCCCGGTGACGCTCTCGGCGAATCCCCCGGCCGACCCGACGAGCAGGCACCGCTTGGCGACGTGCGTTTCCATGTCCAGCGCGTGGGTGGCCGGCGGGTTCCAGACGGCCCCGCGGGCATGTCCCAGCGCCAAGTCGCCCGGCAGCAGCTCGCGCCCCTGCAATCCCGCGACGAGGGCGGACAGTTCTGCCCCCCGCGCGCCGGAGGCGGCACAGTTGGCGATCAGGCGCACGTGCATCGTCTTGCCGACGGCGAAGAAGAGCCCCATCTCCGTGCGCTCGCGACACTCGACGATGTGCAGCGTCTGCGGCGTGAGCTTTCCGTCCAGGCCCGTGCGTCCGAGCGGCACGTCGAGCCCGGTCACCGACATCGGATGTTCGGCCCCCGTCCGCGTGTGCATGGACAGGTCGGCCTGAATGGCGTGGGGGCAGCCGCTGGCGAAGATCAGCAGGCGGGCGTTGACGGGGCGGCTCCTGCCGAGACGGACGTGGTCTTCGAAGAGCTTCACCGACGGCCAGGTCCGGAGACTGCGAACCTCCACCTTGGCCGAAGCGGCGGATTTCCGGAGCGCTTTCTGCAAGGCGTCGGCTTGCAGGAAGTACCCCGCCCGGCTGCGGGAGGAATACTCCGCCATGGTGTCCAGGGACGCGTTGTGGTAGCGGACGCGGCGGAACTCGGTCGCCCCGGATGTCTTGGCGAGCGACTTGGGCAGTCCGGGCGTGCGGAACAGGTCGCCGGGCGCCCAGTCGGCGAGCGGGCATTCGCACGCCTCCGACGGAGCGTCCAGAACGACCGTGCTGCGGCGGCCGCCCAGCACGCACGCGGCGGCCAGGCCGGCGGGGGTTGCGCCGAGGATCGCGATGTCGTACATACGGGGCGGCATGCGCATACCGTATCGTTGTGGATCGCGTTTGGCAAGGTGCGCCGTCGGTAGGGTGCGTCGCTTCGCGGGTGCCGTGGATTGCGGAGCGCAGCGAAGCAACCACGTTGCACAACTCCCCCGTCACGTGGTTGCGGCCTTGTGGCCGCAGCCCACGGCACCCCGACAGTCCCTCACGTCGGGTCGGCGAGGTCTTCGTGGCCGAGCAGGACGAAGTGGTGGCGGGTCAGCACGTGGGTGGCCAACACGCGATCGTCGACGTGCAGGACCATCACGGCGTTGTCGTGGCTGCGGAGCGTCAGGGGGAAGGCGAAGTGGATGTTCAGTTCCGCCCCCATCAGACGATCGCACACCTCCCCCAGCGTGTCGTCGTCGATCAGCTCGATCAGGAGAATCTCGCTTTCGGTGAACGGGACGCCGCGGTCCTGCAGAACGGCGCGGGCCTTGTTCGGGTCGAGGAACACGATGCGGATGACGGCCCAGTCGGTCGAGTCGAAGATGGAGATGCCGAGCATCTGGAGCTTCTTGTCGTCGAAGACGTCCAGCAGTTCCCGCAACTGCCCGACCCGGTTGGCCAGGAAGATGCTGAACTGGACGGCGAAGGGCTCTTCGTGCCCGCGTGACGTGGTAGGCGGCTGCATATCCATGGGCCTACTTCATTATAGCGCCGGCTGGGGCGGGCGTCCGCCTTGGCGGGAAGGCGGGCCTTCGGCCCGCCGCTAAACGTCGCGCGGATCGGCGCTCTCCGGACACGTTCTGCGTATATCTGTCGTTGAACAGGGGGGGAACGCCTCCGCGTCCCAATCCGAAACCTGCCTGCCGGCAGGCAGGTCTGCAATCCGAAATCCGCAATGAATACCCCTTGCCTCTTTCCGCGTTTGCGTGTACAAGGTCGGGCATGAATCGAATCGGGATACTCGTGCTGGTTCTGGCCGCGTGCATGGGCGGCTGCCTCGAGCGGAAGATGCACATCACCTCCGAGCCCGAGGGCGCCCTGGTGATCATCTCGGATGTCGAGCGGGGGCGCACGCCCCTGACGCTGCCGTTCACGTGGTACGGGGACTACGACATCATGCTCCGCCGCGACGGCTACGAGACGCTCGTTGCGCACGCGAAGCTCACGCCGCCCGCCCACGAGGTCGTGCCCTTCGATCTGTTCGCGGAGATCGCCCCCTGGACGTTCCGCGACGACCGCTACCTGCACTTCAAGATGGAGAAGCTCGAGCCGCTCTCGGACGCGGCGCTGCTGGAGAAGGCCGACAAGCTCCGCGAGCGGACGATCCAGCCGATCGAGAAGTAGCTGATCTGCACAGCGGGGGACGAGACAGGCGGGGGGGAATCACTCCGCGGGATTCGACGCAGCCGGCTTGCGCGCCGGTGTGGGGCGAGGCATCTTCCTCCGTTCGGCGATCTGCCGGAACTGTCGGGCGGCGTTGCGGAAGACGGCCTCCACCTCCGGGACGGCTACCTGCATTTCGACAGATCTCCGCGTGATTCGCCCGATGACGCCTTCCCTCGCGTCGAGGTAATAGCGATCCTGGAGATCTCTCTTGGGGTGGCCGGGCACAACCCGGACGGCCGCCCGGGCTCCCTTGGGAGCGTTCTCATCGAGCCTGCGGAACTCCATATCGAGTGGCGTGAACGCGG
>CAZEJA010000313.1:0-4316 GCA_964512215.1 uncultured Planctomycetaceae bacterium | reverse complement strand
GTGTTTGCGGTCTTCGGGTTGGTGCATCCGGCGTGGCTGGTTCTCGTCGTGATTCTCGGCGCGTGGGTGACCGCCTTCCTGAGCGGGACGGGATTGCTCTTCAGCGCCCTGATGCGCCGGACGACGCCGGCCGTCGTGCTCAATCTCGCCCTGAGCGTGACGCTCTGGATGCTCCTCCCGTTTGTTGTGGGAATGGTCGCTTCGTTGGCCCGTTCCCCCAGCGAGGGCGTCAGGGAACTTCTGATCTGGTCCAATCCGGTGTGGCAGGCAGGCACTATTGGCGAGGGCACGGGGGGCGATTCCCATGCCTCCATGTCGTTGTCCAGGCTCGAGTTCGGGACATGGAGGAATGAGATGGGGTTCGGGGACATGATCGGGTCGCTGGGGAGGGCCGGCGCCTGCTACACTGTCGTCGGCCTGCTGATGGTGTGGCTGAGTTCGCGCCGGGTGCGGAAGAGGGTGTTCTAGGTTTCGCTCGGTCGATGGGACAGGTATAAGGGGATGCGGCCCGCGAGGGCGAGCCGCCGGAAGGAGGCGTCATGAAGGCGCTGGTTTTGCGGGACTGCAACCGGTTCGAGCATGCTGACGTGCACGACGTCGCCGCCCCACGGAACGCCACTGCAACGGACGACACCATGGAATCCCGATGACAGAGCCTCCCGCCATCCCGCGCCGCTCCGCTGCCCGGACCCCTTCGGTCCTGGGCCCGATCTTCACGAAGGAGCTGCGCTGCACCGGACGCCGCCGGAGGCACTACGTGCTGCGGTTCGTGTACCTGTCCCTGTTGACGCTCGTCATGGTGCTGATGTGGATGACGGCCGTCTCGTGGCTGGACGACGTGAGCCCCGCCTACCGCATCGCCCGGATGTCCGAGGCGGGCAAGGCCATCATCTCCGCGATCGTCTGGTTCCAGTTCATCGGCACGCAGTTGCTCGCGGTCATCCTGCTCAGCACGGCCATCAGCGACGAGGTCTATCACCGCACGTTGGGCGTGTTGATGACCACGCCGATCACCGGGTTCCAGATCGTCATGGGCAAACTGTTCAGCCGTCTGTGGATGCTGCTCGTGCTGCTGGGCGTCAGCGTGCCGCTGCTGGCGATCGTGCGCGTCTTCGGCGGCGTGCCCTGGGGGTACGTTGTCATCAGCATGTGCGTCACCGTCACCGCGATGATCTCCGCGGCGTCGCTGAGCATGCTGCTGTCCGTCTTCTGCCGGCGGGCCTATATCGTGATCCTCTTCTCCCTCATCATCGGGGGGGCGGTCTACGGGCTGCTGCCGTTCCTGGTCGTGCTGTCGGCGTCCGGCCCGGATGAGGAGACCATGGCCGCCCTGGCGGCGGCGAATCCGTTCATCACGATGGCTCTCGTGACGTTCGAGATGCAGGTGCCCCGGTTCGGTTCGATGATTCCGTACTCCTGGGTCCTGCACTGCCTGATTTCACTGGGCGTCTCGGGGGCGGTGCTGGGGTTCTGCGTTTCGGTGGTCCGCAAGGCTGCCCTGTCCCAGGCGGCCGGACAGGGGGCGACCGCGGGCCCGGTCAGCGTGACGCGCCGCACAACCGCCCCGCCCGTCCGGTCGGCCTCGGCGCCCGTCACGCCTCGCAGAACCGTCCGCCGCATCTCCGGATCTCCCGTCGTCTGGAAGGAACTGCGGGCGTCTATCTTCCGCGGGAGGACCAAGGCTCCCATCATCGCCCTGGTGATCGTGGTGGCCCTGGTGCTGACGTACGCGTCCTGGGGCAGGCAACTGGAGTACAGCTTCTCCCACGCCAGCTACCTGGTCGTGTTCACGATCATCGCCGTGCTGACGACCTCCGTGCTGTCGGCTGTCTCCATCACGTCGGAGAAGGAGTCGCGATCCTGGCCCATCCTGCTGGCGACCCCGATGTCCAGTTGGCAGATCGTCTGGGGGAAGTACGTCGGGCTGCTGTGGCGGTCCGTGCCCGTGTGGTCCTTGCCGATGGCCCACGGACTGCTCTTTGCGCTGTGCGGCCTGATCCATCCGGCGTGGCTGCTCCACGTCCTGATCCTGGGCGCGTGGGTGACGATGTTCCTGACCGGGTCGGGCCTGCTGTTCAGCACGCTGACGCGCCGAACCACGCCGGCCGTCGTGCTCAATTTCTGCCTGGCTGCCGGGCTCTGGGTGCTCCTGCCGTTCATCGCGGAGTCCGTCATGTCGTTGACGCATGCCGACCGCGACTCCATGGATATCCTGCTCCACATGAATCCGATCTACCAGTCGGGGGTCATCGGAGGGGGCACCGGCGGGCAGGGCAATGCCGCCACGCCGCTGTGGCGGCTGTATTTCGATTGGGGACCGAGGGGGATGAAGTTCTGGGCGAAGACCTGGGCGCTCGTGGGTGGCAGCGCCTGCTACGCCGCCGCGGGGCTGCTGATGGCGTGGATCAGCTCGCGCAATCTGCGGAAGAGGGTGTTCTAGGTTTCACTCGGACAACCAAGCCGGTATAAGGGGGCGCGGCTCGTCCGTACGGGCCGCCGGAAGGAGGCGTCATGAAGGCGCTGGTTCTGCAGGATTACAACCGGTTCGAGTACGCCGACGTGCCCGACGTCGCGCCGCGCGCGGGCGAGGTCCGCGTGGACGTGCGGGCGTGCGGCATCTGCGGCAGCGACGTGCACGGAATGGACGGCAGTACCGGGCGCCGCCGCCCGCCCGTGATCATGGGGCACGAGGCCTCCGGCGTCGTCGGCGCCGTCGGCGAGGGCGCGGGCGACTGGCGGGCGGGCGACCGCGTGACGTTCGACTCGACGATCTACTGCGGACGGTGCGCTCCGTGCCTCTCCGGGCGGGTCAATCTCTGCGACGAGAGGCGCGTGCTGGGCGTCTCGTGCGAGGAATACCGCTGCGACGGGGCGCTCGCCGACGCCGTCGTCGTGCCCCCCCACATCCTGCACCGCCTGCCGGACGACCTGTCCTTCGCGCATGCGGCCCTCGTCGAGCCGCTCTCCGTCGCCGTCCACGCCGTCGCGCGGGTCGGCGGGGCGCCGGCCGGCGCCGTTGTCGTCGGCACGGGCATGATCGGCCTGCTCGTCGTGCAGGTGCTGCGCGACGCCGGCGTCGAGCAGATCATCGCTGTCGATCTCGACGAGCAGCGGCTGGCCCTGGCCGGGCGCCTGGGCGCCGCGGCGTGCCTGAACCCCGCCGCGTGCGACGTGCCCGCCGAGGTCCGCACGCTCACGGCCGGGCTCGGCGCGGACGCCGCCTTCGAGGTGGTTGGCGCGTCGGCCACGCTGACACTCGCCGTCGAAGTCCTCCGCAAGGGCGGGGCAATGGCGATGGTGGGCAACGTGTCCCCGACGGCCGACCTGCCTCTGCAGACCGCCGTAACGCGCGAACTGACGCTGGTCGGCTCGTGCGCGTCGGCGGGCGAGTACCCCGCCTGCCTGGAGATGCTCGCGAGCGGACGAATCGACGCCGACGCGATGATCGGCGCCGTCGCCCCCTTGGCGGACGGCGCCGAGTGGTTCCGCCGCCTCCAGGGCGGCGAGCGCCTGATGAAAGTCATCCTCACCCCGTAACCCTCGCAGGAGCCTGCCGCCATGTCAGAGAATCTCTTCGACCTGACCGGAAAAGTCGCGATCGTCACCGGCGCCAGCCGTGGACTGGGACAGTACTTCGGACGCGCCCTGGCGCGGGCGGGCGCCGACCTGGTCGTCACCAGCCGCACCCGCGATTCGCTCGCCTCCTTCGTCGCCGAAATCGAAGAACTGGGCCGCCGCGCCGTGCCCCTTCAGCTCGACGTCCGCGACCTCGACAGCATTCAGAAGATGGTCGATGACGCCGAGGCCGCCTGGGGCCGGATCGACATCCTCGTCAACAACGCCGGCTGCAACGTCCGCAAGCCCGCCGTCGAGATCACCTGGGACGACTGGAATCTCGTGCTGGACACGAACCTCCGCGGCACGTTCTTCGTCGCCCAGGCCGTCGCGAAGAAGATGATCCCCCGCGGCGCCGGGAGGATCATCAACATCGGCTCGGTCACCTGCGTAGCCGGCTACGCGGGGCTGGGCCCGTACTGCGCCAGCCGCGGCGGCGTCAAGCAACTCACGATGAGCCTCGCCGACGACTGGGGCCCGGCGGGCATTACCGTCAACTGCCTCGCCCCCGGATGGTTCAAGACCGCCCAGAATCAGGTGCTCTACGAGGACGCCGAGTGGGTGGAGTACCTCTGCGACCGCATTCCCCTCAAGCGCCCCGGACAGCCCCGCGACCTGGACGGCGCCGTCGTGTTCCTCGCCTCCGACGCCAGCGAATACATCACCGGACAGACCCTCCTCGTCGACGGCGGCATCTCCAC
>CAZEJA010000312.1:0-4317 GCA_964512215.1 uncultured Planctomycetaceae bacterium | reverse complement strand
GGGGCGTATGTCTATGAACGGTGTGGGCAGTGCGCACAGGGCCCAATACAGGTTGTTAGTACCCCTCGTCGGGGACCTCGATGAACGTGTCGTCGCGCATCAGGGCGTGCGGGTGGAAGTAGTTGCCCGCCCCGGCGACCGTGCCATAGAAGCGGTCGAACCCGCGCGTGTAGGGCGTGGGGAACCCCTCCGTGCCCGGCCGCCACGTCTCGGGCTGCTGCGGATGGTAGTACCCCCCGCAGTGCCACTTGCCGGACAGGTAGGTCCGGTACCCGCCGCGCTTCAGCGCCTCGGCGATGGTGACGCAGCGGTCGTTGATGAACCCGTGATACGACGGATGGGGCACGAAGTTGACCATGTGCCCGACGCCCGCCTGGTGCGGGTAGAGCCCGGTCATCAGCGACGCCCGCGTGGGACAGCATCGCGCGCAGTTGTACATCTGCGTGAGCCGCATCCCGCCCGCGGCGAGGCGGTCGAGGTTCGGCGTGGAGATCTCCGACCCGTAGCACCCGATGTCCGAGAACCCCATGTCGTCGACGAGGATCAGAACGATGTTTGGTTTACCCCGAGCCCCGTCGGGGAGCCTGCTCTGCGGCGCGTCGTCTTGTGACATGGACGTCTCCTTCCGGAACCAGCGACCGAAAAAGGCGTTGCCTGATGGTATCCAACCCGCGGCGTGGAGCAAGCCCCATGGAACGACAAGCGACACAGAGACACAGAGCAGCGGGGGAAACGGCTGCGGCGATCTGAGTGTCTCCCTGCTAAGCCGCAAGCGGCGTTCTCTTGTCACGCGCTGCCGGCGCTGTATGATCGCTGGGGTCTTCTCGCTCTGGGAACTTGTCGAAAGGAATTGACATGCGAACGATCCTGATCCTCGCCGTGGTGGCCGCGGCGCTCGTCGGCGGATGCACGAAGAAGGACCAAGGCCCGCAGACAACGGCCATCGGACCCGAGATTCGCCCCTTGGCCGACCTCAAGCCCGACCAGCCCCCCAGGACGACGTCCCCGTCGGTGCGGGTGCA
This sequence comes from uncultured Planctomycetaceae bacterium, assembly GCA_964512215.1. Classification (GTDB taxonomy): domain Bacteria; phylum Planctomycetota; class Phycisphaerae; order SM23-33; family SM23-33; genus CAZEJA01. Next base: position 3,295 of record CAZEJA010000312.1, on the reverse strand, counting down.
GGACGTCGACAAGACCCGCAAGCCCGCGCCCCCCAAGCGCAAGAAGCCCGCGCCCAAGCCCGTCACGTCGAAGAAGCCGCCCGCCCCGGCCGGCACGAAGATGTATACGATCCAGATGGGCGACAAGGGCTTCTACTCCATTGCCCGCAAGCTGTACGGCGATCCGCGACGGTGGAAGGAGATCGAGGCCCTCAACCCCGGCGTGGACACCACCAAGCTCCAGATCGGGCAGAAGATCCGCGTCCCGGCGAACTAGCCGGACGCTTCGACAGACCGTGGGCTCGCTCGAACTCGACACACCGGTGCAGTTCGTCAAAGGCGTGGGCCCGGCCCGCGCCAAGCAACTGGGCGAGCTGGGTATCGAGACCGTCGAGGACCTGCTGCTCTACTTTCCCCGCCGCTACGACCTGCGCCGTCAGGCCCAGTCCATCGCGTCCCTGACCGACGTCGGCGCGACCGCCACCGTCGCCGGCGAGGTCGTCGACATCCGCGAGCAGTCCTTCGGGCGACGCCCGTTCTTCGAGTGCACGCTCGACGACGGAACGGGCATGATCAACGTCCGCTGGTTCCACGGCGGCTATCTCAGCGGACGCATCAAGCCCGGCCTGCAGATCGCCGTCAGCGGCAAGGTGTCGGTCTGGCGCGAGGTGCTGCAGTTCGTCAACCCCCAGCACCAGATCCTGTGGGACCCGGCCGGGATGAAGCTGGACCAGGACGAACTCCTGCCCGTCTACCCCGCCGGGGCGAAGATCACCAGCCCGATGATCGCGTCGGTCATCCGCAAAGCGGTCCTGCCGCACGCCAAGAAGCTGATCGTCGAGAACCTGCCTCCCGAACTGCGCGAGGCCAACGCCCTGCTCGACCGTCCATCCGCCGTCGCGGCCATGCACCGGCCGGAGGACAAGGATCACTGGGGGCAGGCCCGCCGGCGCCTCGCTTACGACGAGTGCCTGCTCATGCAGCTCGGCGTGGCGCTGCTGCGGATGCGCGAGGTCAGCCGCCCCGCACACGCCCTGCCCAGCAGCGACGAGATCGACCGGCGCATCCGCGCCCGCTTCCCGTTCGCGCTGACCGGCGCCCAGGACCGCGCCGCCGCCGAGATCGCCGCCGACCTCGCCCGTCAGCGCCCCATGAACCGCCTGCTGCAGGGCGACGTGGGATCGGGCAAGACCGTCGTCGCCCTGTATGCCGCGCTGCTCGCCGTCGCGAATCGGAAACAAGTGGCGATCATGGCCCCCACGGAGATCCTCGCCGTCCAGCACCACAAGAAGGTGCAGGCCTACCTCGAAGGCAGCCGCGTCCGCATCGCCCTGCTCGTCGGCGGGCAGCCGAAGTCCGAACGACAGGACATCCTCAACCGCCTCGCCGCGGGCGAGATCGACGTCGTCGTCGGCACGCACGCGCTGATCAGCGAGGGCGTACGGTTCCACGAACTCGCCCTCGTCGTCGTCGACGAGCAGCACAAGTTCGGCGTCCGCCAGCGGACGGGCATCCGCGGCAAGGGCTACGCGCCGCACTACCTCGTCATGACCGCCACGCCCATTCCGCGAACGCTGGCGCTGACGGTCTTCGGCGACCTCGACGTGTCGGTCATCGACGAGCTGCCTCCCGGGCGAGGTGAGACCGAGACGCGATGCACCACCGAGGCGAAGCTGCCCGAGGTGCTCGACTTCGTCCGCGATCGCCTCGCGGAGGGACAACAGGCGTACTTCATCTACCCGCTCGTCAACCCCTCCCCGCAACTGGAGTTGACGGCCGCCGAGGAAGCCTACGAGGACCTCTCCGCCGGGCCGCTCGCGGGCTGCGGCGTGGGGCTCATCCACGGACAGATGCCCGCCGCCCAGAAAGACGCCGTGATGGCCGACTTCCACGCGGGGACCGTACGCGTGCTGGTCGCGTCGGTGGTGGTGGAGGTCGGCGTCGACGTCCCGGCCGCCAACGTCATGGTCGTCATGCACGCCGAACGCTTCGGGCTCGCGCAACTGCATCAGCTTCGCGGACGGATCGGGCGATCGACCGAGAACGCCACCTGTATCCTCGTCGCCTCGCCCAAGAACCCGACGGCCGAGCGGCGACTGGAGGTGCTCACTGAGACCTCCGACGGGTTCAAGATCGCCGAGGAAGACCTCCGCATCCGCGGGCCGGGCGAGTTCTTCGGCACGAAGCAGCACGGCCTGCCGGAACTGAAGGTCGCCGACCTGATCGAGGACTTCGACCTGCTGCGCCTCGCCCGTCGCGACGCGTTCGCGATCGTCCACGAGGACCCGGGCCTGACCGCCCCCCACCACCAACAGCTCCGCCGCGGTGTGATCCGGGCCTACGCGGGGAGGCTGGACCTTCTGTCGGGAGCCTGAGTCCACGAATTCCACGAATTACACAGATTCGGGGAAGAGGGTGCCGTGGGTTGCGGAGCGCAGCGAAGCAACCACGCTGCTTCCACCTCGCGGGCACGCCCAAGCTTCGCTTGAGCGTGGCACCCGCGCTCGTCACCTACGCCCTGGTATCTCCGGCGGGACAACGGATTTGACCCGCTCGGAGGCGAACGCTAGCATGGGGGCGTTCCCCACGACCTTTGCCGTAGGAGTTTCTTGTGAGTACATTGGATGAGACGATCCAGGACCTGAAGTACGACGCGGCCGGGCTGATTCCCGCCGTCGTGGTCGACGCCGCCACGAAGCAGGTCCTCATGGTGGCCTACATGAACGAGGCCTCGCTGCGGGACACGATCCGCACGGGCAAGACGCACTTCTGGTCGCGCAGCCGCCAGACATACTGGATGAAGGGCGAAAGTTCCGGGCATACGCAGGACGTGAAGGCGATCTACACGGACTGCGACAAGGACACCGTCGTCATCGAGGCCGTCCAGCACGGGGCGGCCTGTCACGAGGGCTACTACTCCTGCTTCTTCCGCAAGCTGACCGACGCGGGCGAGTGGGAGGTCGTGGGCGAGAAGCTCTTCGATCCGAACGAGGTCTACAAGGACACGAAGTGATGCCGCCCGGGGGCGGCCGACCGCGGACATGAACGCGCAGAGAGCGAAACCGCCGACGTATCGGTATCCCGGCGCGGTGCTGGCGATGAACGTCCTGCTGGGGTTCGCCGCCGTGGGCGCCGTCGCGGCGCTGATCCTGGAGTACGGCTTCCGCACGCCGCCGGTGGCGCGGGGCCTCCTCCACGCCGCGGAGATCACCATCGTCGGCATCTTCGTGCTCGATCGCATCCTCCGCCTGGTGCTGGCCCGCAGGCGATGGGCGCACCTCCAGGACAACTGGACCGACTTCGCGCTGATCTTCTT
>CAZEJA010000311.1:0-4328 GCA_964512215.1 uncultured Planctomycetaceae bacterium | reverse complement strand
CAGAACTCCAGCGTCATCACCGGGACCAAGGGCAAGGCCTCGGTCATGGGGTGCCGGATATGGGGAGAAACAGACTGGCGCTGGCGCGGGCGCTGCAACCCATACCAGCGTGAACACGATGCCTTATTCGCGGGCATTCGCTCGGGCAAGCCGATCAACTACGGGCGGCGCGTCGCGGAGTCGCCCATGACGGCCATCCTCGGGCGAATGAGCGCCTACACCGGGCGGGAGATCAAGTTCGCATGGGCGATGAACTCGTCGAAGCTCGACCTGATGCCCAAGGACCTGACGTTCGGCCCGCTGCCCGTGCGCGACGTCGCCATGCCGGGCAGAACCCGGGTCATGTGACGGGGGCGGAGGGCTGCGCGTGAAGCTCAAGGGCAACGTCAATCATTCCGTCTGCCGGTGGTGCTACGGGAAGGTCGAACTGGCGGACCTCTGCGTCGCGGCGGCGGACATGGGCATCCGGTCCGTTGAACTGCTGGGCCCCGACGCCTGGCCGACGCTGATCGAACACGGGTTGATCTGCGGCATGACGCCCAGCCATCCGATCGAGAAGGGGCTCAACCGCACGGAGAATCACGCATCCTGTCTCGCGAAGATCCGCGACGCCGTCGAGGCGACGGCGGCGGCGGGGTTCCCGAACGTCATCTGCTTCTCGGGCAATCGCGAGGGCATGAACGACGAGCAGGCCATCGAGAACTGCGCCATTGCGCTGGAGCAGGTGGTCGGCCTGGCCGAGAGCAGGGGGGTGACGCTCTGCATGGAGTTGCTGAACTCCAAGAGTCACGTCGACTACCACTGCGACCGCACGGCGTGGGGCGTGGCGCTGGCGGAGAAGGTCGGCTCGCCGCGGTTCAAGCTGCTCTACGACATCTACCACATGCAGCGGATGGAAGGCGAGATCATCGAGACGATCCGCGGCAGCATCGAGCACATCGGGCACTTCCACACCGGCGGCTGCCCGGGGCGGAACGAGATCGACGACACGCAGGAACTGAACTACCCCGCGATCATGCGGGCGATCGTCGAGACCGGCTACACCGGCCTGGTCGGGCACGAGTTCATCCCCACGCGCGACCCCCTCACGTCCCTGCGCCAAGGCGTCCAAATCTGCGACGTCTAGCAGAATGGGAGCAAAATGGGGACTGTCCCGCTGTCTGGGACTGTCCCCTTTTTGCGGAACCGCGCAGGACACGTCGCAGATGGCGGATCGAGGATCGAGGATTGAGGATCGGATCTACTTCATCGACACTTCCAGCCCCTCGCCGTCGAGGATGACGTTGACGCCGGCGCGGAAGTTGGCGTTGTCGCGGACGAAGTCGAGGTAGGTCGACAGTTTCTTCGCGCAGTTGACGCTGTTGTGGGCCAGGACGAGCCCGCCGGCGGGGATCTTGTCGAGGCACGCCTGGAGGATGTCGAGGTAGATCGTCTTGCCCTTCTCGCCCGGCTCGGCCGCGTCGAGGTAGAGCACGCCGATGGGTCCGTCGAAATCCCTGACGACGTCCACCGCGTCCGCCGCGATAACGCGGGCGGCGCCCGTCGGGTCGATGCGGCGGACGTTGCGCTCCGCGCGCTCGGCCTCCTCGGGCAGGATTTCCACGCCGATCAGTTGCTGCGCTTCGTAGCACGCCCCCGGCCCGACGCCCGCGCCGGCGTTGGAGATGAACGTGTTCCCGCAGAAGCACCCAGCCGCGATCATGTTGGCGGGTTGGGCGACGGCGTTGATCGCGTACAACAGTCGCTGCATCCGCGGCGTGATGGCCGTCCAGGGAATCTCGAAGTGCTCCCGGACCGCCTCGCGGTGCGCGAGGAACTTCTCGCGGTCGTACTGCGTGTGAGGCAGCATCCCCGCCTCCGTCAGGGACGCCAACGCCTCGTCGACGACGGCGATCTCCGCGGCGGCGGGCTCCAGTTCCCGGTGCGGCTGGGCGTAGTCCATGCGGTACTCGCCCGCGCCCGGCGTACGGAACTCAGTGGCCACTGTGTATTTCCCTCTTCGCGGTTACTTCGGCGCGGTCGGCTTCTTGCCCACCGTCGCCAGGTACACGGTCAGGTGCTTGCGCCCGTCGATGCCGAGCAGCTTGTTGACGGCGCGGTCCTCGAAGGCGGCGATCGCGCAGACCCCCGCGTCGATCGCCTCGGCCGCCAGGTACAGGTTCTGGCAGACGTGCCCGGCGTCGAGCAGCAGGTAGCGGTATCCGCGCTGCCCGTACCGCCACGCCATGCGGTACACGACGGCCGTCCAGATGAACGTCACGGCCGAGTCGCTCACCATCTGCTGCTCGAAGCACGCAGCCGTGAGCTTCGCGGGCATCTCGGCGTCGTCGGCGACGAGCTGGAGTTGATGCTCGATCGCGAGGTAGCGATACAGCCCCGGTTCAACGTCCGCGACGCGATTGATGAGCAGGTACGTCTCGAACGCATGCCTCGCCCCGCCCGACGGAACGGTCCGGAACGTCGCCACCCCCGGGCGCAGGTCTCGCACGCCCTGCGTCCACCACAGCAGGCCCGACAGTTCCCCGATGGTGAGCGGCGTCTCGGCGTACGTCCGAACGCTGCGGCGGTCCTCGATCGCCCGCCGCACGCTCACGTCGGCGACCTGCACCTGTCCCGGCGGCGGCAGCACGACGCGCGGCGCGTCCGGGTCGGGGGGTAGTTGCAGCGGCGGCTGGGGCAGCCCGCGCGACTGGTCCGACGCGCCAAGCTGCCGGTAGTACGTGCCCTCGATGAACGTCCGCCCGGTATTGTCCGTCATGTGTGCGAGTCTCCTTCGCGAAATCGCCCCCATGGTACTGCTGCGCCAGGGCATTTTCTCGCCCATTCTCCCGTGCGTCTCTATAATGCGCCGCAACCGACGCCCGCGGACGGGACCGCGGCGCTGCCCGGAAGCAGGAGTTGGACTAATGACCGCACCGTTGATCGGTGTCACCGCCAGTCACACGCCGAAGTCCGTCCACAATAACGTCGAGTACACCGCAGTCGTCCGGGATGCCGGCGGCGTGCCGGTGATCCTGCCTGTCATTCAGGATGAGACCCTGATTGCGGAGTACGTGCGGCGCCTTGACGGGCTGCTGGTCAGCGGCGGCGACGACGTGCCGGACGAAGCCTACGGCGCGCCGCCGCATTCGAAGACGACCACGGCCTCGCCCGATCGACACCCGTTCGAGGATGCCCTGCTCCGGGCGTGGCTGGACACGGACAAACCGCTGCTGGCGATCTGCCGGGGGCCTCAGCAGATCAACGTCTCGCTCGGGGGGACGCTGATCCAGCACATCCCGGATGAGGTGGGCGAGGACATCTGCCATAGCGATCCGCAGGCTGGGGTCGACGCCATGCACGAGATCGCCTTCGAGGGGAGTTCACGGCTGCGGGACCTGTTCGGCGCGGACCGGATCGAGGTCAACTCGAGTCATCACCAGGCCGTCCAGGACGTCGCGGACGGGCTGAAGGTGGTCGCGCGCAGCGACGACGGCGTGATCGAGGCGCTGGAGTTTGAGCGGGATCGGCCGGCCCTGCTGGTGCAGTGGCACCCGGAGCGGATGCCGGATGCGGCGCACAGGGAGGCCCTGTTCGGCGCGTTCATCGGGGCCTGCCGCACGTAGAGTCCTGCGGCAGGGGGCGGGGGGTTACTTCGTCGCGAGGCGCGCCGTCTGGGCTTCCACCCGGGCGGCCTTGCGGTCACGCTCTCTGGCCTTGCGGCGGGCGTTCTTGCGACGCGTCGCCTTCTGCTTGGCGATCCGGTTGTCGAGTCTGTCTCTTCGCTGTCCCATAACACGTCCCTTTCGCTTCACCAATGGGAGCGAAGCATTGTACGAATCGAAGCCGACGAATGCAATGCAATCCGACCGGGGGTGTCGATCAGGCTCCCTTGCGCTTTCTGGCCCGCATCTGCAGCGCGAGGCACCAGCCGGTCAGCACCATCAGGACCAGCGCCGCGGCCAGGATCACGCCCAGGTAGTGAATGCCGATTCCATGCAGGCCTTCCCAGTTGTGCAGCTTGATCAGCGTGGTCTTCGTCTCGAGGTCGTAGACGCCGTCCGCCCGCCACAGCAGCACCGCCCCCGTGGCGGCTGTCAGGAGGAAGAACGGCGCGAAGCACAACCCGAGGATCCGATGTACCTTTCTCAGAATCATCCCTTGTTCCTTTCCGCGAAGCGCAGCAGGTCCGGGGGTCCCGTCGGATGTGTCCGGTGGTGTATATCGGTCGTCAGGACGAATCCCTGCAGGGCATCCTCACCGTCCTGCGTCAGAACGTCATGTCGTCGTCGCAGCGCCGGCACCGTCGGGCGCCCCGGCAACGACATGGTGTTCTTCGCCGCGCTCCC
>CAZEJA010000310.1:0-4334 GCA_964512215.1 uncultured Planctomycetaceae bacterium | reverse complement strand
GTGACGCTCAACATGGGCGCCACGAACAGCCAACTGCTCGACGTCCGCAGGATCAACGTCGGACCGATCGCGCCGGGCGCGGCCGGACCGCAGGCGGGGCCCGTGGTGGCCGGGCCTCCGGCGGGACTGGCGCTGCGGTTCGCGGTGGCCGCCAACCGCGCCGCCCTCCACCCGAAGCAGCGCGAGTCCGTCGAGAAGCTGCTGCGGGATCAGACCGTCGCGGAGACCGCCTGGGACCTGGAAAACGGACTCCGCCTGTCGCAACTCGCCCGGAAGCTGGCCGACGCGCCCGCCTCCAAGAAGCCCGCAGTTCAGAAGGAACTCGACGCCGCCCAAGCCGAGCGGCGCAAGATCACTGCGGAGCACGACGCGAAAGTCATGGCCGTTCTGATGCCCGCCCAGCGGGTGAAGTGGCATGGCAGTCTCCTGGGGCGGTCGCTGCTGGAGGAGTTCGCTTCGGTAGAGTTGACGTCGGACCAGAGGCGCGTGGTTCGCGAGTTCGCCGACAAGACGGCCGGCGACTGCATCACCGGCGGCGACAACGCCCCGGCCCCGTCCGTCCGAGCCGCGTGCGTCAAACAAATCGTCACCGACGTCCTCACCGCGGAGCAGAAAGCCAGATACGGCGCCGGCGAATAGCGATTCGCCATTGGCGATCGGGGAACGACGGGCGTCCCTCACCTCTCACCTCTCACCTCTCGCTGCGCGGAAAAATGGGGGCAGGCACGTCTCCGGTCGCCTGCGGCGACCTGCGCTTGAGCCCGTCCCCGTTCTTCCTACCGGTATCGCACTTCGACCTTGCCCGTCAGCTCCAGGTCCACCTCGTTGCAGATCAGCGCCGTCGCATCGCGCGTCGCCGCGTAGTGCTTCAGGATGCAGCGGGCGGAGACGGGCAGTTCTCCCTGTTTGCGGACCCGCCCGAAACGGATTTCCGCGGGCTTGGACAGGTCGAACAGGCCCTCCGTGACGTACACGCGGACGCGCGTCACGCCCAGCGGCTGTATCGTCAGCGAGTTGGCCGCCCGGTCGACTTCGGCGCGGAGTTTGTACAGGCGCCGCCCCAGGTATCGTCCCGCGGCTGCGAGCACTTCTTCGCGTGTGGGCTCATCGCCCTTGGGGGGAGGCAGGTCGATGCGGATCCGCTGCGAGAAGTCGATCGGCGTGCCGCCCAGCTTGACGGCTTCGAGGCAATACGCCCGCGCGTGGGGCGGGCGGTGGAAGTAGTGACGGAACTGCGCGGGGGCGACCTGTCGGCGGCTGGATTCGAGGAAGCGCCGCAGGTCTCGCCCCGCCGGCCAGCACATGGCGTGCCCGGCGCCCGGCAGTTCGCTGCCCTTGAAGTGAGCGTTGTCCAACTGCTTGAGACGCGTCGCGGCCAGGCGGCATCCCTCGGCGTTGCCGAGATCCTGCGGACGCCCGACGTCCTTCTCGCCCCAGATCGCCCAGACGGGCAGTGCGTCGAGGTTCTCCAGGTACGTCGTGAGCGTGAAGGGGGCGCCCTGGAAGTACGGAAGCCCCGCCATCGGCACGGCCGCGGCGAACAGGTGCGGGTACATCACCGCCAGGTGCCAGCACACGTAGCCCCCCTGCCCGTACCCGGTTACGTAGATGCGGTCGTCGTCGACGTTCAGGTTCGTCCGCGCCCAGGAAAGCGGCGTGAGGTAGCCCTGCACCTGGAGATCGGACGCGACAAACCCGCGCTGCTTGTTCGGCAGCGTGGGGGCGAGCACGATGTACTGCTCGACGGCGTCGCCCAGCAGCGTTTCGATGGACCGCCCGATGCTCGCCCCGTCGCCCCCCTGCCAGTGGGCGGCCAGCACCAGCGGGTACGACTTCGCGGGCGTGTAGTCCTCGGGCACGCGGAGCGACAGCGTCGTCTCGTGGGTCGCCTTCCCCGCGATGAGCTTCACTTTCCTCTGCTGCCAACCCGCCTGGACCTTCGGGTAGGCGTCGTCGGCTTCGATCATCGCCCGGAGCTTGGCCGCGTCGTTGCCGCAGGCGTTCAGCACGTTCTCCATGTGCTTCGCAGCCGCGGCGGGGTTCGGCTGCGCGAACAGGTCACGCCACGCATCTTTCAACGGCGGCCCCGCCGACGTGACGGTGGGAGACAGGACAGACGCTGCGATCAGGATGGCGACGGCGCGCAACCGCATGGCGGATATTGTATGCGATGTCGAACGGCGGGAGTAGCCGCCTGCGACGTCACTCCGGAAGCGGCGGCGCGTCCGGTTCGGGCGGTTCGTAGGGTTTCCCGGCCAGGAAGCCCTTCGTCAACGCCACCACCACGCCGCCCAGGGCCAGCAGCGCGATCAGGTTCGGAATCGCCATCAGCCCGTTGAGCGTATCCGAGACGGCCCAGATCGTCCGCAGCCCGCCCAGCGTGCCGAAGAGGATGAATGGCAGCCAGAGAAGGCGGTAGATCATGCGGACGATGCGACGATGCCCGAAGACGAACGCGCAGCACGTCTCGCCGTAGAAGCACCACGCCAGGATCGTGTCGTAGGCAGTCAGGATCATGCAGAGCGTCACCAGCACGCTGCCCCACGTGCCGCCAAGCGGGACGGAGAAGGCGGCGATCGTAAGCTTCGCGCCGTCTTCCCCGCCGGTCCATGCCCCGGTCAGCAGGATCACCAGCGCCGTCATCGAGCACATCACGATCGTGTCCACGAAGACCTCGAAGATGCCCCACAGCCCCTGGCGCACCGGGTGATCCGTCTGAGCGGTCGCGTGAGCGATGGGGGCGCTGCCCAGGCCGGCTTCGTTGCTGAACACGCCGCGCGCGATGCCGTGTCGCATGGCCAGCATGATCGCCGAACCGGCGATGCCTCCGCCCGCGGCGGTCGGCGTGAAGGCGCGGGTGAAGATGAGCTGAACGACCTCGGGAATCCGCCCGGCGTAGATCGCAATGATGACCAGCGCCGCGAGCATGTACACGATGCACATGAACGGCACGCAGAACATCGCGACGTTCGCGATTCGCTTGATCCCCCCGATCGTCACCAGCCCCACCGCAATCAGCAGCACGCCCCCGGTGATCCATCGCACCGCCCTCAGGCGCTGAGCGGTGGTCTCGTCGTCCTCCGCCGTCGACTCGGTCCCCTCCGCCGCGGGGGACGTGATCGCGGGAGCGACAAGCGTTTCTATGCCGTCCGCGACGGCGTTGGCCTGCGTCATGTTCCCGATGCCCAGCCCGGCGGCCGCCCCGAAAATGCAGAACACGATCGCCAGCGGCTTCCACCGGCGCCCCAGTCCGCGGGTGATGTACATCATCGGCCCGCCCATCATGGGCCCGCCCGGCTCGCGCTTGCGGTAGTGTACGCCCAGCACGACCTCCGCAAACTTGGTCGCCATGCCGAGCAGGCCCGACACGAGCATCCAGAAGACCGCGCCGGGTCCCCCCAGCGCAATCGCCGTCGCCACGCCGGCGATGTTGCCCACGCCGACCGTGCCCCCCATCGCGACGGTCAGGGCCTGGAACGGTGTGACGTCGCCGTCCGCGCGCGGGCCCCGATGGACGATCTTGCCCATCGTCTCGCGGCACATCAGGCCGAACTTCGAGAACTGGATGCATCGCGTCCGGACGGTGAGATACACACCTGTCGCGATCAGCAGCACCAGCATCGGAGGCCCCCACAGCAGAGCGTTGACCTCCCCGTTCAGCCAGACCAGCCAGTCGACCATGCGGATTCTCCCGGGCGCCGCCCAATGGAGTTGCGAGATCGGATGTGTGCAGCCGCGTCGGAATCGTACCGCCTCAACCGCCGAGCGTCAAACCCGACACGACCTCGGGTGCCACCTTCAAGCGGAGTCCCGACGGAGTCGGGACGGAGCTTGTGGGTGCTCTGAGGATAATGGCCCGCACCCACAAGCTCCCTTGGGGACCTTGAAGGTGGCGCCCGCCGCCCAGGCGCTTGTTGCGGCCCGGCCGGGCGGGGATAATGCCGCAGGAACAGGAGACCCAACTATGCGAACCACGTCGAAGCTGCTCACGGGGATGATCGTTGCAGCCGTTGCCGGAGGGGCCGCCGCGGAGGATTGGCCCGAGGTGCAGGGCAAGGGGCGACGCGGCGTCTGGAACGAGACGGGCATCCTCGAGACGTTCCCCGCCGGCGGGCTGGATATCAGGTGGCGGACGCCGATCCACGGCGGCTATGCCGGACCGGCCGTCGCGGACGGGCGCGTATTCGTCTCCGATTTCAAGCCCAAGCAGGTCCGGCGCGGCGCCGAACGGGTGATCTGCCTCGACGAGAAGACGGGCAGGATCCTGTGGACGATACAGGACGGGACGACGAACTCCGCGTGGTTAGGCTATGCTTCCGGCCCGCGGGCCACGC
>CAZEJA010000309.1:0-4370 GCA_964512215.1 uncultured Planctomycetaceae bacterium | reverse complement strand
ACGAAGTCCACATGCTCACCAAGGAGGCCTTCAACGCGCTGCTCAAGACGCTGGAGGAACCGCCCGAGCACGTGAAGTTCATCTTCGCGACCACCGAGGTCGACCGCGTGCCCGCGACGATTCTCTCGCGGTGTCAGCGGTTCGACTTCCGCAACATCCCCACGCGGCAGATCGCCGAGCACCTGGAGAGGATCTGCAAGGCCGAGAAGGTCGAGGCCGACGCCGACGCGCTGTTCCGCGTCGCCCGCGCCGCGGCGGGGTCCATGCGGGATGGGCTCAGCCTGCTCGACCAGCTCCTGGCCGGCGGGGCGAAGGTGACCGACGACGAAGTCGTCCGCATCCTCGGCACGCCCGGCGACGAGCGCGTGGTGGCCATCGCGTCGGCGATTGCCGACGGCAGCGCCGCAGCCGCCATCGAGCAGCTCTCCGCCGTGCTGGAAGGGGGCGTGACCCTCACCAGCGTAACGGCCGCGTTGGGCGACATCTTCCGGAACATGATGCTGACGGCCGTCTGCGGCGACGAGACGCCGCTGGTGGAACTGCCCGAGACGCAGCGGAAGGCCGTCGCGGACCTCGCCAAGCGTTTCTCGACGCCGGCGCTCGTGCAGGCGGTGGGCATCTGCCAATCCGTCGCGCGCACCGTTCGCGGGTCGAGCGTCGGGCGGGCCCTGGTGGAGGCCGCCCTGGTCCGCCTGGCCGAGGCGGACAAGTTCGTCAGCCCGGAATCGCTGATCGAGCGCCTCGAGACGCTGGCCGCCGGGGGCGGGGGCGGTCAAAAAAAAAAGTCCCTCCCGGTAGGTCCCCCCGCAAGTAAGCCCGCGGCGGCCGAGCCCGACGCCCCCGTCGAAACGCCCCTGACGTGGGAATCTCCGTGGCTGCAGTCCAACTGGGCGAAGGTGGTGGGGAACCTGACGGTGCGGCGGCACATGCAGGCCGCCGGGGCGGTGGGACCTGCAAAGGTGCTGGGCTTCGAGTCCGACGTGCTGAAGCTGGGCTTCGACGGGCAGCACGAAGTGCTTCGCAAGCAGTGCGAGGACCGCCTGGACGGGGCAATCCGCTCGGCGCTGAGCGACCTGGCCGGGCGGGCGATCCGGTGCGAGTACGTCTCCAACGGCGGCGTTGAGAAGGCGGCGGCCCAGCCCCAGCGGGCGTTCGCCGCGCTGTCGACCGCAGAGAAGAGCCAGGTTGCCAACGATCCCGCCGTCCAGGCCGTCACGGGTCTGTTCGGCGGCGACGTGATCGACATCCGGCGAGACGCCCCCGTTGTCGAGGCCGATGAAGACGAGGATACGGAGTGAGCCCTGCCGTCTTGCACGGTCTGTCCGCAGAGTGATATACTGAGCCCATGAAGAAGAGCGTGGGAATTTCTGATGTGCTGAACCTGAGCGTTGCCGAACGCATCCAGCTTGTCGAAGACATCTGGGACAGCGTTGCTTCCATCCCGGAGGCGGTTGCATTGACGGAAGCCCAGAAGCAGGAGTTGGACCGTCGTCTGGCGGCGTACCACGCGGACCCGGAGTCGGGTTCGCCTTGGGGCGAGGTCAAGTCAAGGATTCAGCAAAGCGCATGAGTCGGCGCCTGGTCATTCGGACGGAGGCGGAAGCCGAACTTCTTGAGGCATTCCGCTGGTACGAGCAACAGCAGGCTGGCTTGGGGGAGGAACTCCTGGAGTGTGTCGAGACGACGCTTGCGCAGATTCAGGACAGCCCGGAGCGGTACGGAGCGGTCCAAGGGGAGATTCGACGAGCGTTGGTGCGCCGGTTCCCCTACGGGGTGTTCTACTTGGTTCGGCGTGACGCCATTGTGGTCCTTGCCGTGTTTCATGCGAGTCGCGACCCGAAGCGATGGCGGACGCGCTCGTAACGAGTGAGAAACTGGAGAACGCATGTTTGGTGATTTCGGGAAGATGCTGAAGATCGCGTCGCAGGTGAAGACGAAGATGCCTGAGATTCGCGAGAAGATCGAGTCGAGCTCGCACACCGCCGAGGCCGGCGGGGGCGCGGTGTCGGCCACGGTCAGCGGGAAGATGGAACTCGTGGACCTGCGGATCGCCCCGGAGCTGCTGGCCGGGGCGGATGCCGGGTTGGTCGAGGACGCGGTCAAGGCCGCGGTCGCGGCCGCCCAGAAGCAGGCGGCGGAGTTCGCGAAGGAAGCGATGCTGGAACTGACCGGCGGCGAGGAAGTCGCCGGGCTCAACGATATGCTGGGGCTCTGATGACCGGCTACGCGGAAACGATCGAACGCCTGATGGCCGAGTTGGGCAGGCTGCCCGGCATCGGCGCGCGAACGGCGGAGCGGCTGGCGTTCCACATCCTCAAGGCGACCGACGCCGAGGCGATGGCGCTGGCGGGCGCGATCCGCGACGTGAAGACGAAGATTCGCCCGTGCAGCCGGTGCTTCAATCTCTCCGAGGGCGAGCTGTGCACGGTCTGCGCCGATCCCCGGCGCGACCGCAGCGCCATCTGCGTGGTCGAACAGCCCAAGGACCTGCTCGCGCTGGAGGCGACGGGCGCTTACCAGGGGCTCTACCACGTGCTGATGGGGCACATCGCGCCGCTGGAAGGCGTCGAGGCCGAGGACCTTACCATCGTTGCGCTGGTCGAGCGCGTCAAGGCCGGCGCGGTGGGCGAGGTGATCCTGGCCACCAACCCGACGGTGGCGGGCGACGGGACGGCGCTGCACATCTCGTCGCTGCTGGCGCCGCTGGGCGTGAAGGTCACGCGCCTCGCCCGCGGGCTGCCCACCGGCGGGCAGATCGAGTACGCCAACAAGTCCATCCTCTCCGACGCGATCACCGAACGCCGCGACGTGTAGCGCCCCGGGGGCTGCGTTTCTTCCTGCTGCGATTTGGAGGGGGCTGGCCCCGGCTACCATCCACACGACCCCTGAGGGGCGAATGTCAAATGTCGAATGCTGAACCTGCCTGCCGGCAGGCAGGTTCAGCATTCGACATTCCGTCTCCCTCCGTGCTTCGGTAGTGAAACCGGGCGCCGCAGGCTTTCGCAAACGCGAGGGGTTGTCGCATGGCGCGGATGGCGTAGAATAGAAGTGAGATGAGACTCAACGTATCCCAGCATTTCCGCCTCGAGCAGCAGATGAAGCTGGCGCCGCGGATCATCCAGGCGATGGAGATCCTCCAGCTTCCGATGCTGGCGCTGCAGGAGCGGATCGACGCCGAGATGGAGGCGAACCCGGTGCTCGACCTGCGCGATCCGGGCGTCGACGACGAGGCGCCGCCGGCGAAGACGGAGGAGGTGGAAGACCGCGGCGAGCACGACATGGTCGTCGACGCCGACAACAGCGAGGACTTCCAGCGTCTCGCGGACTTCGAGGACGAGTTCGGCCCGGACTTCGGGCAGTCCGACGCCCCGATCACCCCGCGGGCGCCGCGCGCCGGGGAGCGCGACCGCAAGCTCGACGCGATGGCCAACACGCCCGCGCCCGAGCAGTCGCTCAACGAGCACCTCACACAGCAGTGGACGTTCATTGACGCCGAAGCGGACATCAAGGCCGCGGGCGAGTTGATCCTGGACAACATCGACGACGACGGCTACCTCCGCGTGCCGCTGGAGGAACTCGCCGGCAAAGGCGGCGAGGCCGTCTCCGTGGATCTGCTGGGGCGGGCGCTGCTGCTGGTCCAGACGCTGGACCCGCTGGGCGTCGGGGCGCGCGACCTGAAGGAATGCCTCACCATCCAACTTGCCGTCGAAGCCGCCGCGGGGCGGGACGTGTCGCTGGAGATGCAGCTCGTCTCACACTTCCTCCGCGACATCGAGATGAACCGCCTGCCACACATCGCCCGCCGGACGGGCAAGAACATCGAGCAGATCAAGCAGGCGATCGAGAACCTCTCGCACCTGAACCCCCGCCCGGGGCTGCTGGTGGGGCAGCGGTCCGTGCCGGGCATCGTACCCGACGCCCTCGTCGACGTGGACGAGGACGACGAGCTGGTCATTCAGATGTCCGACGGCAACAGCCCGCGGCTGCACATCTCCCGCGCGTACCGCAAGCTCGCCCGCGACCGCAAGACGGCCAAGGACGCCCGGGATTTCCTGCAGAAGTCAATCCGCTCGGCGCAGTGGCTGATCAGCGCGATCCAGCAGCGGCGGGATACGGTCCGGCGGGTGGTGGAGGAGGTCTTCGCGGTCCAGCGGGAGTTTCTGGAGTCCGGCCCGGAGGCGCTACGCCCGCTGCCGATGGCGGATGTGGCGGGCAAGGTGGGCGTCCACGTGGCCACGGTCAGCCGGGCCGTCGCGGGCAAGTACGTCCAGACGCCGCGGGGCATCTATCCGCTGCGGATGTTCTTCTCCGGAGGCACGACGACGGCCGACGGACAGGACGTCGCCTGGGACGCGGTCAAGGCGAAGCTC
>CAZEJA010000308.1:0-4373 GCA_964512215.1 uncultured Planctomycetaceae bacterium | reverse complement strand
AATGTCTTCGACCGCAGGCACGACCGCTCGGTAGCGAAATCCCTGGACCTCGCGACGACGGCGATGGTCTGCGGACTGCTCGGGTTCGTCCTCCCGTGCTGCGGCGCAGTCCTCGGGCTTCTCGGCATCGCCCTGGGCGTGACGGCCTTGTCACGAGATCTGCCCCATCGAGAGCGGGCCATCGTCGGCATCGTCGCCGGCGCTGTCTCCCCCTTCCTGAGCATGGCGTTCGGCTGGTTCCTCGTGGGCTCCTGAGGGCCTTGACGTTGCGCTAGCCCCGCCGCTTCTCGACTTCGCCCTTCATGAAGTTCAGGCCGTCGGTGGCGAGTTGGCGTTCGGTGTCGTACATGCGGCGCCAGATGCTGGTGGTGGCCGCCAGGGCGGGCATGGCGAGCCCGAAGGCCTCGATGATCATCAGGTTGTCGTAGCCGATCTCCGCGAGCGTGTCGAACGTCTCGTCCCACCGGACGTTGCCCGAGCCCGGCGTGCTGCGGTCGTTCTCGGAGATGTGCACGTGGTGCAGCAGGTCGCCCGCGGCGCGGATCGCGTCGGGCGTGCTCTTCTCCTCGATGTGCGAGTGGAACGTATCGTACATCACGCGGCAGCGCGGGTGGTCCACGTCGCGGCAGAACCGCGCCGCATCGGCGGCCGTGTTCAGCAGGTAGCACTCGAAGCGGTTCAACGGCTCGATCGCGAGCATGATGTCGCATTGCTCGGCGTATTCGGCGACCTCGCGCATGGATTCGACGGCGCGTTTCCACTCGTCGTCGGTGGGCCCCGCGCCGCTGAACGTACCCAGGGCGGAGTGGAACGGGCCGATCATCGTCTCGCAGCCGGCCGCGACGCAGCAGTCGATGGCGGCCTTGTTGCTCTCGATGCCCTTACGGCGGACCTTGCGATTGTCGCTCATCGGATCGGCGTCGGGGGTGCAGACGGTCACGCCCGTGCGGGCGAGGGCGGCATTGTCGAGGTGCCCTGCCCACGCGGCGTAGGTGTCGACGGTCTTGTCGAACACGGGCAGCTCGACGGCGTCGTAGCCGATGGCCTTGACGTCGTCCAGCAGCGGGAGGTACTCATCGGCCAGACCGGCCGTCCAGAGCAGCAGATTGATTCCATACCGCATCGCAGATGTCTCCCAGTCGGCAGTGTTGTCGGCGCGGGCGGTTACTTCTCGTTCATCGCGTCCAGGTCCTCTCCGACCACGACGGGCAGGGCGAGCTTGACGCGGTTGAGTTCCAGCACCGTGCCCGCCTCGCGGGCGAGTTCCACCAGCGCCGTGTTGTAGAGCGTGACGGCCTGGACTTCCGCGAACTCCGCGATCGCGAGGCTCTCCTGGGCCGCGAGCTTCACGGAGAGGAACTCCGGCGTGAGACGGCCGCGAATTTCTTCGGTGTCTTTGAGGGCGACGAGCTGTTCGCGAGCGGCGGCGGCGACTTTGCGCTGAACGTTCATCTCCGAGTGGGTCGTCTCGACTTCCCGCACGCGGTCGCGAATGCTCTGGGCGACGAGGTCGACGGTGTTCTGCAACTGCGTGACGGCCTTGAGGCGTTCCAGGCGGGTGCGCCGCAGCGCCGCCTGCCGCGCGCGGTTGCCGAGGGGGTACTCGAACGTCAGCATCGCGCTGTAGCTCATGTAGTCGCCCGAGTTGAACTGCTCCAACGCGCCGTGGCGGGTCTTGCCCAGTCCCTGCAGCGAGCCCGAGAGTGCCAGGTCCAGACGCGGCAGCGTCTGGTTGGCGGCCACGCGGACGCGGATGTCGGCCATCGAAATCGCCAGGCGGGCCTGCTCCAGGACGGGACTGTGCGCCAGCGCCGTCAGGAGCTGATCGGTCGCGTCGAGCTTGACCCGCTCGGTGACGGGTTTGGTGACCGGCACGATGTCGCACGTGCCCAGCACGTTGACGTCGGGGTCGTTCATCAGGCGCCCAAGCTGGTCCTGGACGTCCCGGACCGTCTTGCGGGCGCGGATCAGAATCGCCCGGCGCCGTTCGACGGCCGCCTCCGCCTGCTTGATCTGGACCTTCCCGGCGTCCAGATCCTGGCGGGCGATGACCAGCTTCAGCGTCTCTTCCGTCTTGTCCAGCAGGGCCTGCTGGATCACGACAGCCCGCCGCGCCTGGACCAGCGCCCAGTAGGCGGAGATCACGTCGGTGACGGTCTTCTCGACCGCCTGGCGGAAGGACTCCATCGACATCTTGTAGTTCAGCCGCGCCACCCGCAGCGTCGCCAGGTTGAAGCCCGGCCAGGCGTCGCGCAGCAGCGGCTGCGTGATCTCTCCGGCCAAGGTCGGCTCGTAGCGAGGCTGGAACGCCATGAAGGTGGAGTTGTCCCAGACGCGCGTCATGCTGGCGGTCACCTTGGCCGACGCGCCGGTGACGGTCTTCTGCCGCGCGCCGACCTCGAACGTGTGGGTCTTGCTCACGCCCGCCAGCAGCGCCGTCGCCGTCCGGAGGTCGGATTTGCTGTACCCGAGCGTGCCGAACAGAATGACGTCGAATTCCGCCGCCGCCTCCGCGGCCTGTTCGCGACTGACGGCGGGGTCGAAGCTCACCACCGCGATGTCGAGGTTGTTGGCCAGCGCGCGAAGGACGGCCTGCTCGAGCGTCAATCTCACGCGAGGGCGCTTCGTCTTCGGATTCTCGGTGATCTTGAGGGGGTCGCCCACGCTGCGCGGCGCGGGGCGGAACGCCGCGGCGCCGTCGGTCGCTCGGTCCTGCGGGTTGCGCCGCGCCATCGCCCGGTGATACTTGGCGATCACGCGCGTGTCGATGGGCCCCGGCCGCAGGCAGCCCCCCACCGTCAGCAAGACCATCCCCGCCAGAACCAGGATCGAAATCCCCGCCGTGTGTCGAATCGATGTCATTTTCATAGGAATTGCGATTATATCTCTCTCCACCCCACATGCAATGCCGCAGAGCGCCTCGTTTCCTCTCGGCAACGCGACATCTTGAAAACTTCTGCCGGTCCGGTAGAGTGTACGATCTGCGACCGCGCGACAGGAGAGGACGGCTGCCGATGAACTTCGTGATCTTCATGCCCGACGAGATGCGGGCCGACGCCGCGGGATGTTACGGGCATCCGCTCGTCCAGACGCCGCACCTGGACCGCCTCGCCGGCGAGGGGGCGCGCTTCGACCTCTGCTACGCTCAGCACCCCGTCTGCTCGCCCAGCCGCTGCAGCATGTTCACGGGCTGGTACCCCCACGTGGCCGGGCACCGGACGCTGTGGCACCTGCTGCGCCCGCACGAGCCGAACCTGCTCAAGACGCTCAAGCGGGCGGGCTATGACGTGCGGATGTACGGCAAGAACGACGTCTTCGCGACGGAGACCTTCCCCGACTCGGTCACCGAGGCCCGCGGCGGCAAGGGGCGAAAGGGCGACCTGCTGCGCGAGGGCGAGGACGATCCGCTGTACGACAGCTTCCTCGCGGGCCCGTGCCCGGGGGATGAGTGGAGCACGTATGATGGCGACTGCGTGCGACAGGGAATCGAGTTCCTCCGCGGCCCGCACGAGCAGCCCTTCATGCTCTACCTGCCGCTGACGTTCCCGCATCCGCCCTATTCCGCGCCGCAGCCGTGGCATGACATGTACGACCCCGCCGACGTGCCCGGCCTGCGCGGCGCCGACGGGACCAACAAGCCGCTCTTCCACCGCCTCATCCGCGAGACGCGCGGGCTGGGGCGAATCACCGACGACGACTTCCGCAAGATCTCAGCCGTCTACTACGGCATGATCACCTACAGCGACCACCTGCTGGGCGAACTGCTGCGAACCCTGGACGAGACGGGGCTCGCCGACGACACCTGCGTGCTGTTCCTGACCGACCACGGCGACTGGGCGGGCGAGTTCGGGCTCGTCGAGAAGTGGCCCTCCGCGCTGGACG
This sequence comes from uncultured Planctomycetaceae bacterium, assembly GCA_964512215.1. Lineage (GTDB taxonomy): Bacteria > Planctomycetota > Phycisphaerae > SM23-33 > SM23-33 > CAZEJA01. The sequence goes on along the minus strand of CAZEJA010000308.1, from coordinate 491 downwards.
ACACCATCACCCGCGTGCCGCTGGTGATCCGCGCCCCGGGCGGAACGGCTGGGCACGTCGTCGACACGCCCGTGGAGCTGTTCGACATCATGCCCACTATCCTGGAACTGGCGGGCCTGCAAGCGGAGCACACGCACTTCGCCGAGTCGCTCGTGGAGCAGCTCCACGGCGCGCCGGGCGACGCGAAGCGGGCCGCCTTCGCCGAGGGCGGCTATGATCCCCACGAGCCCCACTGCTTCGAGGGCAAACCCTCCGACGGGCTCGACCGGGACCCCGCCCACATCTACTACCAGAAGGCCCACCTCCAGCAGACCGACCGCGCCAGCGGCTGCCGGTCGGTCATGGTCCGCACGAGGACGCACAAGCTCATCGCCCGCACGAACGACACGGGCGAACTGTACGACATGCAGGCGGACCCCCGCGAGATGCACAACCTCTATGGAACCCCCGACGCCGCCCACGCGCAGGCCGACCTCGAACGCCGGCTGCTG
>CAZEJA010000307.1:0-4406 GCA_964512215.1 uncultured Planctomycetaceae bacterium | reverse complement strand
GACTGGCGGCGGGGTACAAGTACTTCGGCACGCAGGACTGGTACAAGATCGGCGCGATGAAGCTGATCGCCGACCAGCGGTCCAACGGCAGTTGGCTGAACACGGCGTCGGGGAACGTCAACCAGCCGGCCCCGAAGCCGAAGCCCAAGGCGCCGGCCAAGAAGGCGATGGTCGACGGGAACCCGGACGACTGGACGGTCCTGGCGGCGCCGAAGAAGAACGCCAAGCCCAAGCACGCGCAGTCCCGTCCGATGGACATCATCAACACGTGCTTCGCGCTGCTGTTCCTGATTCGCGGGCGGCACCCGGTGCTGTTCAACAAGCTGGAGTTCGAAGGCGACTGGAACAACCGCCCGCGCGACCTGGCGAGCCTGACGCTGTGGATCAGCCAGACCTTCGAGCGGACGGTGAACTGGCAGATCGTGAACCTGAAGGTGCCCGTCAAGGAACTGCACGACGCGCCGATCCTGTACATCTCGGGCTCGAAGGAGTTTACATTCAGCAAGGCGGCGAAGGACAAGCTGCGGACGTTCGTCTGGCAGGGCGGGACGCTGTTCAGCGTCACCGAGTGTAACGGCAAGCCGTTCGAGCAGGGCATCCGCAAGCTCTACGCGGAACTGTTCCCGAAGTACGAGATGGTGCCCGTCGACAAGACGCACGCGCTGTACGGCGCGCACTTCCCGCTGAAGGGCACGCCGCGGTTCAGCGTGGTGTCCAACGGCGTTCGCCCGCTGGCGATTCACACCACCGAGGACCTCTCCAAGGCCTGGCAGCTCAAGAACCGCACGACACAGCGGATCTACTTTGAGGCGGCAGCCAACCTGTTCCTGTACACAACGGACTACGGCTCGCTTCGCCATCGGGGCACGAGCAACTGGCCGAACCCGAAGCCCACCCCCGTCAAGAAGCAGCTCACCATCGCCCGGATCCGGCACAACGGCAACTGCGACCCCGAGCCGCTGGCCTACGACCGCTTCAAGCTGATGATGAAGAACGAAGAGGGCGTGGCGCTGAAGGTCACGCCTCCGCAGCCGGCTAGCGCCCTGGCGGGCAGCGACGCGAAGATTGCGGTGCTGACGGGGACCAACGCGTTCACGCTGCCGGTCAAGGACAAGCGGGCGATCAAGGCCTTTGTCAACGGCGGCGGGACGCTCGTGATCGACGCCGCGGGCGGGCCGCGATACAAGCACGACGCGGCCACGCAGGTCAACAGGAGATCGGGGTTCACCGTGGCGGCCGAGGAGATGATCGAGGACGTCTTCGGCGAGGGCTCGCTGCGTCGCATGTCGGCCAGCGCGCCACTGTTCAGCGCGGGCGGCAGGAAGATCAGCAGCGTGCGGTATCGGCGCGAGACGCGCAAGCGGTTGGCGGGGATGAAGGACGCCAACCTGCGTGCGGTGCTCATCGGGAATCGCCCGGGCGTGATCTACAGCCAGGAAGACATCACCGGCGGGCTGGTGGGCTTCGACTGCTCGACGGTGGACGGCTACACGCCGGACTCGGCGTACCAGGTGATGCGGAACATCGTTCTGGCGGCCGGCGGGGTCAAGGCGGGCGCGACCAAGCCCCCCGCCAAGAAGCCCCCCACGAAGAAGCCCCCCACGAAGAAGCCCCCCGAGAAGAAGCCCCGAAAGCCGAAGAAGTAGTAGAGGGCGTGGCGGACCGCGGGTATGCTCCAAGGGTCTGCCCGACCCTACGGGCATGGGAGTGCGAATGATGCGACGACTCGTGACGACCTTGTGCGTTGTGGGGATGATGGGCACGTGGGCGTGGGGGGCGAAGGCGCCCCCGCGTCGCGGGGCGGCGGGGGCGGGGACGTTCTCCGACAGCGCCGTCGAGCGCGCCATCGCCAAGGCCGTCACGTTCCTGCTGTCCAGGCAGAAGAAGGACGGCAGTTGGGCGCACTACGCCGGGGAGATGGACAAGCAGGTCACCGGGCCGACTGCGCTGGCGGTCTACGCGCTGCTGGAAACCGGCATGAATCCGCAGGAGAAACGCCTCGCCAAGGCGCTGGCGTGGATGGCGGAGCAGCCGACGTCGATGACCTACTCGGTCGCCTGCCGGGCCAACGCCTGGTCCGTCGCGAACCGAACGACGAAGGGCAAGTACTACAAGGAACTCACCAGCGACATGCGGCGTCTGGTGGCGTCGTCGAGTTCCGGCAATCACACGTACGCGGCGATCGGTCAGCCGTTCGTGATCTTCGATAACTCCAACACGCAGTTCGGGCTCCTCGGCGCCTGGGCGGCGCAGCAGGACGGGCGGGAAGTCCCCCAGGCCTACTGGAAGGCGGCCATGGCGCACTGGGAGCGCCAGCAGCAGCCCGACGGCGGGTGGCAGTACAGTCCGCGACACGTGGGGGGCTCGTCGGCGACGATGACCGTCGGAGGCGTGGCCAGCCTGTTCATCTGCATCGACAACCTCTATACGGACCAGTTTCTCCGGTGCGGGCGGGATTTCTCGTACAAGCCCCTGCTCCGGGGGCTGGCCTGGATCGACCGGAACTTCCGGTCGACGACCGCGAACCTCACGAGGCACTGCCACGGGTACTACTACCTGTACGGGATCGAGCGCGTGGGCCTGGCCAGCGGGTACAAGTACTTCGGCACGCAGGACTGGTACAAGATCGGGGCCGCCAAGCTGGTGGCGGCCCAGAAGCCCAACGGGAGTTGGTCCAGCACGCAGGACATCCCGGAGGACCCGGACAAGGACCCGATGTACGGGAAGGGCGGGAGCGGGGGCAAGAGCGGCAAGAAGGCCGCGTCGGCGGATCCGCCGGTGGACGATGACGGGTGGACGGTGCTGGCCGGTCCCAGCCCGGGCCCGGGCGGTGGCGGCGGCGGCGGGGGAGGCGGTGGCGGCGGCGGGGGCGGACTGCGAAGGGGCGGCGGCAAGAAGAAGGGCGGCAAGAAGGGCGGGAAGTTCGCCGGCATGGGCGGCAAGGGCGAGAACAAGCCTGCTCCGCCCCCGCCGTACTACGAGACGCCCGGCGAGTGGCGCAAGCCCGGCGAGAAGCAGGTCTGGAACAAGGACATCACCGACACGTCCTTCGCGCTGCTGTTCCTGATCCGCGGGCGGAACCCCGTGCTGTTCAACAAGGTGCAGTACAAGGGCGACTGGAACAACCGCCCGCGCGACCTGGCCGCTGTGACGGGCTGGCTGAGCAAGACCTTCGAGCGGACGATGAACTGGCAGAGCGTGAACCTGAAGGTGCCCGTGCGGGAGCTTCAGGACGCCCCGATCCTCTACGTCGCCGGGTCGCAGGCGCCGAACTTCAGCAAGAGCGACATTGTCAAGCTCCGCACGTTCGTCCAGCAGGGCGGGTGCATTCTCAGCGTCCGGGAGTGCTACGGCAAGGCGTTCGATGAAGGCATGGCGGCTGCGTACGCGAAGATGTTCCCGCAGTACAAGCTCGCCCCGATGGACGGCGAGCACGGCGTATACAACCTGCAATATTCCGTTCGGGGCAAGCTGGACCTCAGCGTCGTGTCCAACGGCGTTCGTCCGCTGGCGATCCACGCGAAAGACGACCTGGCCCGGTCGTGGCACATGCGGGAGTACATCACGGGCAGCAGCGCCTTCCACATGGCGGCGAACCTGTACGTCTTCCTCACCGGCGGTATGCCGCTGCGCCCGCGGGGGACGAGCAACTGGATCGAGAGGAGCGGCAACGGCGGCGGGCCCGCGGTCGAGATCATCCGCCTGAAGCACAAGGGCAACTGCAACCCCGAGCCGCTCGCGTGGGCCCGCTTCTCGGCGCGGATGCACAATGCCCGCGCCGCCCAACTGAAGGTGACCGGGCTGACCCCGATCGCGTCGGTGAGCGGAGCGAAGGGGCGCCTGGCCGTGCTGAGCGGCACGGAGGAGTTCACGCTGAGCAGCGCGGAGAAGGAGGCGCTCAAGAAGTTCGTCGCCGACGGGGGGACGCTGCTGGTTGAGGTGGCTGGCGGGGTGAAGATGAAGGCCGACGCGACGGGCGTGGCGTCGATGACGGGCTTTGCGGCGTCGGCCCAGGATCTGCTGACGGAACTGTACGGCGCGGGGTCGCTGCGGCGCCTGCCGGACAACTCGCCCCTGCTGGGCAGGGGCAAGGCGTCGCTGGCGAACGTGACGTACCGTTCTGCCACGCGACGGCGCCTGACGGGGCTGAAGGGTCCGAACCTGCGGGCGGTGATGGTCGGGAACCGCGCGGGCGTGATCTTCAGCATGGAAGACCTGACGGGCGGACTGCTGGGCGTGCACGCCGACGGCATTGACGGGTATACCCCCGACGACGCCGTCCGCGTCGCGAGGAGCATCGTGCTCTACGCCGCCAAATAGCAAGACAGGCAACAGGCGAGGAAAATGGAAGGAAAATGGGGACTGTCCCCAATGGTCCTAAGTTAAGCGGTAAGGAGTGGTGTATC
>CAZEJA010000306.1:0-4421 GCA_964512215.1 uncultured Planctomycetaceae bacterium | reverse complement strand
CCTGCCTGAGCTGGCGGTTCTCCGCGAGCAGCTCCTGCTGCTGCAGTGCCCGCTCGACCGCGAGGCGCACGTCATCGTCGATGATCGGCTTGGTGAGATACTCGTGGGCCCCCTGCTTGATCGCCTCGACGGCCGACTCGATCGTCCCGTACCCGGTGATCATGATGACCATCACGTCGGGGTGCTGCTGGCGGATCTCCCGCACCAGCCGGAACCCCGCCTCGTCGGGCATGCCGACGTCGGCCAGCACGAGCTGGTACCGTCCCGCCTGCAGACGGTCCATCGCCTCGGCTGCGTTCGTGACGGTCGTGACCTCATAGCCCTCGCCCGCCAGGAACCCGCCGAGGCTGTCCAGGAGGATTCGATCGTTGTCGACCAGCAGAATCCTCGCGGCCGCCTTGCCCTGTATGCTCTCTTCGGTCATCCGACAGCTCTCCCATGCCCCTATCGGCTCCAGAGGCGGGGATCACTTTAGCAGGATGTTTCCAGAAATCAACAAATGTTTCCCAGAATAAACATCTTCGCCTGTCTCTCCGGCCTGAAAGGCCGGAATAGTACAGCCCAGGGCACCGCCCTGGGGCAGGAGCGTCTCGCGACGGAAAGCCCTGAAAGGGCGCAACAGCGCCTGAGACCGTTTCGCCCCTTCAGGGCTTGGGTGCGGGGGAGGAACCACAACCCAGGGCGTTGCCCTGGGCTCTACTCTCGCAGCCCTTCAGGCTGCAGGGCGTTCCCCCATGGATCCCTGCAACTCATACTGACACAACGACGAGTCACGCGTGAATTGCTCAGACAATACGCTATGCCTTCTTCGAGAGTTCCGCCTCGTACTGCTTCAGCGTGGCGAGTTCTCGCGGGAGATGGACGTCGTACGTGTCGGACCAGCGGATCCACTCGCCGCTGAGGTAGCCGCGGTAGTGGATGGACTTGAGGCACTTGAGTACGAGCTTGTGGTCGACGATCCCCTCTCCGATCGGACGGAGCACCATCCCGCCGTCGTCGGCCTGGACGCCGTCGTGGATGTGCAGGTGGCGGATCCACGGACCGAGGGCTTCGAACGATTCCGCCACCGTCGCCAGCCCGCGCCGCACGGGGTGGATGACGTCCCAGTTCGCGCCGATGGAGCGGCGGTCGACCTTCTCCAGCACGGCCGCGACGTGACGCGGATCGCTCCAGGCGTCGTGCGTCTCCAGACAGACCGTCACACCCAGTTCCTCGGCAAGCTCGGCCACCGCGTCCAGCCGCTCGGCCATGCCGTCGATCGCTTCCTCCCGCGTCGACTCGTCCCCGAACGGTCCACCGAAGACGCGCACCACCGGCGCGCCGACATCCGCAGCGAGACAGATCCGCTCCCGGGCCTCGGCGATGGTCTGCTCGCCGCTTTCGGCGTCGGCGAACTTGCACGAGGTCGCGACGCAGGAGATGGCGATGCCCGCGTCCTTCGCCTGCTCGCGAATCTCCCGCCTCCGCTCCTTGTCCGTATCGACCTCGACGCCGTGACCGTGCCCGGCGTCGATACGAAGCTCCACGCCCTCGTACCCGACCTTCTCCGCCAGGTCGAGCAGTCCCGTCAGGTCCATCTCCGGACACGAGAACGTCATGAACGAGTACTTCATCGCCTGCTCCTTCGCGAGGGGCGTTACGTGCCGCCTTTCTTCTTCCCGCCGGGCCTGGGGGGCTTCTTCCGACCGCCGCGCCCATAGTAACGATACGTTTCAAACGCCTCCCCGCCTCCGATCACGCGCGGATCGCGTGTCGCCTTCAGATGCGCGATCAACTGCACGCCGAGTTTCTTCCGCACGTCCGCGTACTGTGGATCGCCCGCGACGTTGGTCAGCTCACCGGGATCCTTCCTGAGGTCATACAGTTCCTCGGCCGGCCGCTTGGCGCACGCCAACTCAAACAGGCGCCGGACGCCGGGCTTCGCGCGGTTCTTCAGCAGGTACGACTTGCTCGGCGAGTCGTCGATATCGCCGAATCTCTCCGGATCGCCCGCCGGCCAGCGATCGGGCTTGAAGTTTCGGATGTACAGGAACTCCTTCGTGCGGAGACACCGGCAGGGGTACCCCACCCCGCCCTCTCGGAACGGCGTGTGACGCTCCATGCCCGCCACCACGTGGTCCCGCCCCGCCTCGACGCGCCCGCTCCTGTCGCCCGTGAGGGTTCCCAGCAGACTTCGCCCGGTCATCTGCGCCGGCGGCGTCAGGCCGGCTGCTTCCAGGAACGTCGGCGCGTAGTCGGTGAAGCTCACGTAGTCTTCAACCGTCCGTCCCCCTTTGACCCGCGCCGGCCAGCGGATCGCCAGCGGCATGTGCGTGCCGTAGTCGTAGATATTGCTCTTCGCCCGCGGGAACGGCATGCCGTTATCGCCGGTCATCACCACCAGCGTGTTGTCCAGCTTGCCGACCGCCTGAAGGCGGCGCAGGATCTCCCCCACCTCGCGGTCGAACCGCTGGACCTCGTAGAAGTAATCGCAGATGTCGCTGCGAACTTCGGGCGAGTCGGGCAGGAACGGGGGGACCTTGACCTTGGCCGGGTCCATGCCCGCCGCCTTGCCGCTGCCGAGCTTGTAGCCCCGATGGGGATCGGTGCTTCCGAACCAGAAGCAGAAGGGCCTGCCGTCCGGCACGGAGGCCTGGAACGCAGCGAAGTCCTTGTAGCGGTTCCCGGCGGGGTTGCGTTTGCGCCCGCCGTCGGTGTCGCTGCCGGGGCCCCAGCCTTTGCGGGTGAAGCCCACGTGATAGCCCGCTTCCTCCAGCAGATCGGTATAGACGGGGAACTTGGCCGACAGCGTGCTCCACAGATTGCCCCCGCTTTCGAGGCGGTAGAACATCTGCCCGGTCAACACCGACCCGCGCGACGGCGTGCAGGAGGGCGAGGCGACGTGGGCCTGCGTCATCAGCACGCCTTCGCGAGCGATGCGATCGAACGTCGGCGTCTGGACGACCGGGTCCCCCGCGATGCTCGCGTGCGGCCAGGACCAGTCGTCCGCGATGCAGAACAGGATGTTCGGCCGCTCGCTCGCCTTCGCCCCCCGCGCCGCCATGCCGCAGGCCATCATCCCCCCCACCGCCACGCCGCACGCCCGCAGAAACTCGCGCCGACCCATCGAACTTGTCGTCAGCATCATCTCTCTCCCACGGACGGCCATCGCGTCACCGCCCTATTCGGGCCAGCCTTCGTCGCGGATGCGCTGCCCGACCTCGCGGAGGACGGGCTCGTCGCGCGGGTCGATCGACCCCTCCGGCAGCGGACCGGTGTTCAGCAGCAGGTTCGCCCCCGCCTGCCCGGCCGTCCGCAGACTGTCCCAGACCTCGTCCACGCTCAAGTGCCGCCCGCTGTCGACGTGATAGCCCCACGAGATCGGGTCGACGATCATCGTCGTGCAGATTTCCAGGGGCTTGCCCAGCCCCGCGCCGACCTTGCCCGCCTGCTTCGCGTCGCTGGCGTCGGGGACCTTGTGCTCGGGCGTGAAGAAGTCCTCCGTGCCCAGCAGGCCCTGCTTGTAGGACACCAGCACGTGCGGGATGAGGCTGTGGATGTGGTCGTACAGTTCCTGACACTGGAAGGCATCCGTGTCGCCGTTCATCGGAACGGCAATGCCGTCCAGCCAGATGCCCGCGACCGGGGCGTACTGGGTCAGCAGCTCCGTGACCTGGGCGGTCATGAAATCGATGTACTTCTGCAGGTCGTGGTCCGCGCCGTATGCGTAGGTCGGCTCGGGCGGATCGTACTTCGGGCGGGCGCTGCCGCCGTACTCGTCGTTGTTCGGCGCGTGCGGGTGCCGCCAGTCTCGCCCGTGCGAGTAATACAGGAAGCAGCCGAGACCGTACTTGTCGCAGGCGGCGACCACTTCCGCGACCAGGTCGCGCCCCGCCGGGGCGCTGAGGCTGGTGAAGTCCGTCTCCGCCGTCCGGAACAGGCAGAAGCAGTCGTGATGGCGCGTCACCAGGTTCACGTACTTCATGCCGCAGTCGGCGGCCATCGCGACAATCGCGTCGGCGTCGAACTTCTCGGCCGTGAACGTCTCCGCCAGCTTCGCATACTCCGCGACGGGAATCTTCTCGCGAAGCTGCACCCATTCGTGCCTCCCCAGCAGCGAGTACAGTCCGTAATGAATGAACAGGCCGTACCGCGCCTCGCGGAACCACTGCACGGCCGCGGCGCGCGGGTCGGTCTGATACAGTTCTTCATGCCCCGTCAGATAGTTCGGGATCTCAGGCAAGAGGTCGCCTTTCTGCTGAGTTGCAGCGTGCGTAGCAGAGCTACGCACCCTACCACGCCGCTTGCGACTTGATGCTGTGGGTCAGATGCCCAGATCTTCTTTCGTCAACAGCGCCTCGAACACGTACCCCGCTCCTTCGATGTTCTCCCGGGCGCCTTCCATGCGGTCTAATGCAAAGACAAGCCGTGCGACTATCGCG
>CAZEJA010000305.1:0-4429 GCA_964512215.1 uncultured Planctomycetaceae bacterium | reverse complement strand
GTTCGTTGGGGATGCAGTCGAGGTCGCAGTCCGGGTCGGCGTGGTTCAGATTCGTGGTGGGGGGGACGATCTGGTCGCGGATGGCCAGCACGCAGGTGATGAGTTCCGTCGCGCCGGCGGCGGCGATCAGGTGCCCCAGCATGCTCTTGACGCTCGACATCGGCACGTTGTAGGCGTGCTCGCCGAAGACGGCCTTGACGGCCCGCGTCTCGACCTGGTCGTTCTGCTTCGTGCCCGTGCCGTGAGCGGAGATGTAGTGGACGTCGGTCGGCGCGAGGCCGGCGTCGTCCAGCGCCGCCCGCATGCTGGTAGCCGCCCCGTCGCCCTCGGGGTCCTGGTCGGTGATGCGGAAGGCGTCGGCGCTGGCGCCGTAGCCCACGATCTCGGCCAGCACGGTCGCCCCGCGCGCCTGGGCGGTCTCGAGCGATTCGATAATCAGGATGCTCGCGCCCTCGCCCAGGACGAAGCCGTCGCGGGTCAGGTCGAACGGGCGCGAGGACGTCTCGATCTCGTCGTTCCGCGTCGACAGGGCGGTCAGGCGGTTGAAGCCCGCCACGCCGTAGGGGTGGATCATGCTGTGCGCGCCGCCGGTGATGATCACGTCCGCGTCGCCGTGGCGGATCTGCATGACCGCCTCGCCGATCGCCTGCGTACTGGCTGCACAGGCCGTCAGCACGTTGTACGCCGGGCCCTGGGCGCCGAACTCGGCGGCCAGGTGGGCGACGACCATGTTCGATTCCTGCTCCACCTCGCGGTAGAGGTCCATGCGGTCGAAGGCCAGTTCCGCCCAGCGCTTCGTGTCGACTCGCCCGTCGTCCCAGGCGTCAACGAGCAGAGAGGTGAAGTTGTCGAAGTCGATGCTGCCCTCGCCGCTGCCGAGGTAGATGCCCAGCCTCCTGCGGTCGAGTGCGTCCCACTCGTCCAGGCCGGACTGCTTCCACGCCTGGACGGCCGCCCCGAGGGCGAACGTGCAATGCCTTCCCGCGTGGCGGTGGCGGTCGGCGTCGGGGACCTGGTCGGCCATGTCGTACCCGGTCACCTGCGCGGCGAACGTGGTGGGATAGGTGCTGGCGTCGAACAGTTCGTTGACGCGGACGCCGCTTCCGCACGCCCGCAGCGCCGCCCACGTGTCCTCGACGCTGTGCCCGAGGGGGTTGACCGTGCCCATGCCCGTGATGACGACTCGCTTGCTGTTCATGCTTCGTACCGCTTCAGGAGGCAGGCGCCGCTCTGGCCGCCGATGGCGAAGGCGCCGGAGACGGCGTAGGTCAGGTCCGCGCTTCGCGGGGCGGAGGCGAAGTTCATCGCACAGCCTTCCGCGGGGGTTTCGTAGTTGACGGTCGGCGGCACGGTCTGCGTGTGCAGCGCCATCGCGGCCGTCGCGAGTTCCACGCCGCCCGCGCCGGCGAACATGGCGCCCATCGCCCCGGTCAGCGCGACGGCGGGGGTGGTGGCGGCCTCGCCCAGCGCCGCCCGCCAGGCGTCGGCTTCGCAACGGTCCTCGCCCGGGACGGCCGTCCCGTGGGCGACGATCATGTTCACGTCGCCAGCCTCGACGCCCGCGTCGGACAGGGCGTTGGCGACGGCCAGGTCCAGCGAGCCGGCCGTCGGATCGGTCACGTCGATGCCCGCCGGGCTGCACGCGGCGCCGCAGCCGACGAGTTCGGCGTAGATCTTCGCGCCCCGCGCGGTGGCGCGGTCCAGGTCTTCCAGGATCAGCAGTCCGCCGCCCTCGCCGACGATCGTGCCGTCATGGTCGGCGTCGAACGGGCGGCAGGCCCCGGCGGGGCTGTCGTTTCGGCTGACGCACAGGCGCCCCAGCAGTCGCTGGCGCAGCAGGCCCATCGGGTTGAGCTTGCTCTCGGCGCCGCCGGCGATGACGACGTCCGCCGCCCCGCGGGCGATCGTGCGGGCGGCCTCACTGACCGAGAGCTGCCCCGAGGCGTCGCCGCAGGTGATCGTGTTGCTCGGGCCTTCCGCGCCGTGGATGATCGTCACGTGGCAGGAGAGCATGTTGGGCAGGTACTTCAGCAGCCACAGCGGCGTGAGGTTGTCCAGGCCCTCGTCGCCCCATCGCTTCATGTCGAAGTCGCCGCCGGGAGCGGCCGTGTTGACCGCGGCGCCGAGTTCGTCCAGGTCGGTGAAGATCAGCCCCGCGCCGATGTTGCAGCCGAGGCGCTTGGACTCGATGTCGACGCCCTCGGGGTCGATGCCCCGCGTGATGATGCCCGAATCGCGGAACGCCAGATCGGCGGCCGCGACGGCGAGTTCGATGTCCCGCGCCATGACCTTGACCGACTTGCGATAGCTCTTGGGGACGAACTTCCGGGCGGAGAAGTCCGGGATCTCGCCCGCGATGCAGGAGGGGAAGCGGCTGGCGTCGAATTCGGCAATCTCGCCCACGCACGGACGAGCCGCGAGCAGGTTCTGCCAGAACTCATCGATACCCAGTCCCGCAGGTGTGGCCACGCCCAGGCCGGTGATGACCACGCGGCGGTCAGCCATCGGTCGCCTCCAGGAAGGGGGCGATGAGACGCTCGAACTGACCGGTGAACACGAAATTCTCCTCGGGGAACTTCACGCCGCCGAGGTTCTGGTCGATGTGCGAGAACATCAGGTCGACGCGCCCGACGGGTTCGCCGTTCTTCAGGACCGTGCCCTTCGTGACGGCGGCTTCGGGGGTGATCATCTCGATCTCCGCCTGGTACGTGATCTGGTCGCCGGGGACGACGAGGTCGTCGAACTCGGCGCGCGAGACCTTGGCGAGGATGACCTTCTCCTCGAAGTTCCGCGCCTGCCCGACCAGGATGCCGGCCGTCTGCGCCATGCCCTCGATCATCAGCGACGTGGGCTGGATGGGGAAGGGCTCCCAGTGGTCGTGGAGGTGATCTTCGGCCAGGGAGACGTTCTTGACGGCCTCGGCCCGCTTGCCGGGCTCGAAGGCGATGAAACGATCAATCCAAATCCATCGCATTGGGTCTGCCAGTTCCTGTGTGCCCGACCGCGCCGGCGTCCGGGGCCCGCACCGAGCGGTCCCCGCCGACAGCGACAGGCCGGCGTGGCCAATGCCTCTTACGCGTTGACCTTGGACATCACGTAGTTGACGATCGTCTGGACCTTGAAGACGTCCATGATCTTGTCGACGGTCGGGTCCTGCTCGAACTCCGACAGGTCGGCGTGGGGCATGCCCGCTTTGAGCTGCTCGACGCCGGCGGCGGTCAGCTTGCCGTCCTGCACGTAGTCGGGGTTGTTCAGCAGGTTGTCCGGAATCAGCTCCCCGCGGGGGATCTTGATATCGAACGCCTTCTCCAGGCGGAAGGTGATGTCGAGGTAATCGATCGATTCGGCGCCCAGGTCCGCGGAGATCTTCGCTTCCGGGGTGACTTCGTCATCGTCCACGCCCAGCGCATCCACGAGGGCCTCCTGAACCTTCCCAAAGACTTCCTCTTCGGTCATCGGCATTGGCTTGTGTCTCCTCTAGTCCACGGTCGCATCGTCGGTGTCCGTCCCGCCGCTGCGCCGGGAAGTCTCATATCTATAGGGATTCCACGGGGTAAAGTCAACCGGCAATCTGTGCCCTCCGCCGGGGGGGCTACTGCCCCAGCGCCTCCGGTCCGCCGATCAGGCGGAATCGCTGCTTCATCTGCTCGATAATGTCCGCATCCGCCTGCGCGAGCTTCGGGTCGCGGTCGGCCAGGTTCAGGCAGCTCAGCTCCAGCCGCGCCGAAACCGCCTGGGCGTCGTCGACGAAACCGGCAGCCTTGAACTTGGCCTTGTCCTCGCCGATGCTCACGGCGTCCACTTCGCATCGCAGCGACCGCCCGGGCTGGACGAAATTCGCGTACCGCACGTTCTTCGCCGTCGTCAGGACGATCACGCTCTTGGCGTAGTCCTGCTCCAGGCGGACCAGCCACGCCGCCGACTGCGTGAGGGCTTCCAGCATCATCACCCCCGGCAGGACGGGGAAAGCGGGGAAATGGTCGGCCAGGTATTCCTCCGCCAGCGACAGCGCCTTGGTGGTCACGATCCGCCCGTAGGACGGCCCGTCGGGCCGCTTGCCCGGACCGATGGATTCGATCTTGTCAACCAGAATGAACTTCATTGCGTCCCTTCATACCAGGAATAGATGCGGGACTTGTATGCGTTCCGCCCCCCGCATGCCAGCGATTTTTGCACGGGCGGGGCGTTATGTCCACGCCTCGACGATTTCGTCGGCGGCGGGGGGGAGGACGTTGGCGGCCCAGGCGAGGTCGAGGACGGTGAAGCGGGGGCGGATTTCGTGGGCGTGGAGGATCGCGTCGCGGAGGCGCGGGCGGTTGGTGGCGATGTCCTCGGCCCTGCAAGCGGCGCCGGCGCGGCGGAGAACATCCTGAATCTGCTCAGTTGGGCGGAGGATGGGTGTCAACTCGCTTCGCAGGCGGTCCCACGT
>CAZEJA010000304.1:0-4433 GCA_964512215.1 uncultured Planctomycetaceae bacterium | reverse complement strand
AGGCGCCAGTTCTCTCCGTGGACCTTGATGACCTTCTCGCGGAACGCATCCGTCTCGTTCGCCCGGTTCAGTTGGCGCAGGCACTGGACGGCCTGCGACAGGTCGCCGCCGACCTTGCGCGGGTCGCTGTCGGCGTCGAGCGCCAGGCGGGAGTAGACCTCGTAGGCCTCCTTGATGTTCCCGTCCTTCTGGAGCTTCTGGGCGCGCTTCCGGGCGGTGACCTCGTCTTCCTGCTTGACGGCCTGCACGACCGCCAGAGACACCGACCCCACAACCAACAGCGCCGCGATGAGTTTCATCCGTTTCATGATGTGCCTTTCCAGCCGGGGTTTTCCTTCTCCGGTCGACTCTCGCCCGCGAATGTCGCAGGCCGGTAGTGTTCGATGATCAGGCATGCTGTGGAACTCGCCCGGGTCCACGGAGGCGGACCGCCTCCCATCCTCTTCGACAAGCTAGACGGGTATCGAAGCGGTTTGGACCTACGGAGATGTTGCCTTTTCGCATGGATCCTCCCTCGCCCAAGCCCAGAGGGCGCGGCGACTTCCGGTACATTCTGACGCCCGGAAACCGGGAAAGTTCCAGCCGATGCGACTTCGAACGGCTACACGAGCAGGGAGGTCAGAATCTCGCCTGCGAATTCCTTCCGCCAGCCCGTCAGCAGTCGCGGCAGCGGGCCGTTGCGGCGCCCGCGTCCGAGGTAGCGGACCAGCGCCGCGTAGCTGGCGCGGCTGGCGAAGAGGCTGTGACTGAGTTGGTGGGCGGTGCAGTGCGCCTGTCCGGCGGCCATCACGTCGTCGACGCTCTTGCGGCGCGAGGATTCGGAGCGTCGGGACACGCCCGGGCGGGGCATCTCGCTGCGCGGGACGGCGCGGCCCTTCTCGATGTGTTTGAGGATCGTGCGCCCCGCCCGACGGGCCAGCGGACGCGGGAAGCCCTTGACCCGCGCCAGGTCGGCGATGGTCTCGGGCACGTCGCGCGCCACCGCCCGCAGCGCGGGGTCGGTCACGAACGTACGCGGCGGCAGGTCGGCCTTGCGAGCGGCGCGCTCGCGCCAGACGGACAGTTCACGCAGCACGGCCAGCGTACGCGGAGAAAGTTGCTCCCAACCGCGGACGCGCTGGTAAAGCGTCGCCGGTTCGCACGCGTAGGCCTCCGCCCGCTCGAAGGGGGCCATCTCCTCGCGCAGCCACGCCTCCCGTCCCAGCCCCGCCAGCCGCTCGGCCAGGTCGTCCCAGACCGGACAGAGATACGCCACGTCCGCGGCTGCGTAGCGGAGCTGCGCGTCGCTGAGCGGGCGCTGCGACCATTCCGAGAAGGCGTTGCCCTGCTCGACTTCCGCGCCGACCACTTCCCGAACGAGATTGCCGTACGACAGCGGATACTCCAGCCCCGCCAGGCCCGCGGCGATCTGCACGTCGACCACGTTGGCGGGGGGCTTCTCCGTCTGGATGTAGCCCATCTCCAGGTCCTGCTCGCCCGCGTGAACGATCTTCAGCACGCCGGGGTCCACCACAAGGTCCCAGAACGCGTCCATCTCCACGCAGAACGGATCGATCAGGGCGATCGTGTCGACCGTGGCGGCCTGCACGAAGCAGAGCTGCGGGACGTAGCTCCGCTCGCGGATAAACTCGGTGTCGAAACCGAATTCCCCCGCGGCGCGCAGCGTCTTGCAGAGGCCTCGCAGATCGCGGGTGCTCTCGACGTACAGCTTCGTCTGGCCTTTCTTGCGCGACGTCAAACCGGTGCTCCCACCAGCGGCCCCGAACGACGGGGACGGTGCAGTGAATCGTGCGCACCATACCCGATGCCCCCCGCCAATACCAGCCGCTTGCGGCTTAGCAGGACCGCCTATTCTTCCCCCTCTGGCACATCCGCCAGCGCGGGTCGTCCGCGTCCCGCGAACCACCCGTACACCGCCGGCAGGACGAAGAGCGTCAGCACGGTCGACGTCGTCAGCCCGAAGACGACCACGACGGCGAGCGGTCGCTGGACCTCCGAGCCGATTCCCGTCGCCAGCAGCAGCGGCAGCAGCCCGAGCACGGTCGTCAGCGCGGTCATCAGCACCGGGCGCAGTCGCAGCAGCCCGCCCTCGATGAGCGCCTCGCGCAGCTCGCGCCCTTCGCGCCGCAACTGGTTGATCGTGCTGACCATGACCAGCCCGTTCTGCACCGCAATGCCGAACAGCGCGATGAAGCCCACCGACGCGGGCACGGACAGGTATTCGCCCGTCAGTTTCAGACCGACGATGCCGCCGATCAGCGCCAGCGGCACGTTGACGAGGATGATGATCGCGTGGCGGAACGAGCCGAACGACATCCACAGCATCAGGAACACGCCCGCGATCACGATGGGCACGATGATGCTCAGGCGCGTCATCGCCCGCTGCTGGTTGGCGAACTGCCCGCCGTACTCGATGTCCGTCACTTCGGGCGGACGGGTCATCTTCCCGACGCGGTCCTGGATGTCGGCCACCACGCTGCCCAGGTCGCGCCCGCGGATGTTGCCCTGCACGATCCACCGTCGCTGGTTCTTCTCGCGGCTGATCTGAACGGGCCCGACTACCGAGTCGACGTCCGCGACCTCGGACAGCGGGATGCGCGCCCCGGAGGCGGTCGACACCCACAGGTTCTCGATCGCCTCGCGGGTCGCCCGGGCGGACTCCTCGTATCGCACGTGGATGCCGAAGCGCCGCGTGTTGACGTACAGGTCGTCGATGACCTCGCCCCCGATCGCCAGCTCCACCAGCTCCAGGATGTCCTTGACGGCCACGTCGCGCTGCCGGCATTTCTCCCGGTCGGGAACGATCTGCACCTGCGGCTGCCCGAAGCTCTGCTCCACCGACAGGTCGACCAGCCCGTCCACGTCTTCGATCGCCTCCTCGATCTCCTCGGCGAAGTCCTTCAGCACGTCCAGGTCCTCGCCGTACACTTTGATCGCGAGCTGCGCCTTGATGCCCGACAGCAGCTCGTCGAAGGCGTTCTGGATCGGCTGGGTGAAGTTGAGCTGCACGCCCGGATACCCGCCGATCTCCTCGTCGATCGCCGCGATCAGCTCCTGCTTGCTCTTGCAGGTCGGCCACTGCTCGCGGGGCTTCAGTTCGATGTGGACTTCCGCGTAGTTCACCGGGTGCGGGTGACTGCCCGCCTCGGGTCGGCCGATGCGGGAGACGGTCTTGTCCACCTCGCCGAACTGCACGATCCGGCGCTCCAGGCGCATGATCGTTTCGGTGGCCTTCTCCAGCGAGATCGACGGCGCCATCACCACGCCGATCATGATCGAGCCCTCTTCGAGCGTCGGGATGAACTCCGTGCCCAGCGTGGGCACGAGCGTCAGGCTGGCGATGAAGCCAACGACGGCCAACAGCGCCACGACGTGTCGCCCGCGAATCGCCAGCGTCAGCAGCGGCCGGTAGACCGCCTTGAGCCCCCGCACCAGCCACAGCTCGCGATGCTCGCGCTGGCGGAGCAGGTACATCGACAGCACGGGCGCGACGATCAGCGCCGTCGCCATCGACCCCAGCAGGGCGAAGCTGATCGTGAACGCCATGGGCGAGAACATCGTCCCCTCGATGCCCTCGAGCGTGAAGATCGGCACGAACACGAGGATGATGATCGCGATCGAGAAGATGATCGGGCGCGAGACTTCCGTCGCCGCGCCGTGGACGACTTCCAGCTTCGGGCGCCCTTCGTTTTCGGGGCGGCTGAGGTGGCGGTAGATGTTCTCGACCATCACGATCGCCCCGTCGCCCAGCATGCCGATGCCGATCGCGATGCCGCCCAGGCTCATCAGGTTCGCCGACACGCCCCGCCAGCCCATCATGATGACGGCTACCAGCGCGCAGATCGGCAGCGACAGCGCCACGATGAACGCCGTCCGGAGGTTGCCCAGGAACACCGCCAGCGTCAGCAGGACCAGCCCCGCCCCGATCAGCAGCGCCTTCTTGACCGTCCAGGTCGCCTGCTCGACCAGCTCCGCCTGCTCGTAGTACGCCACCAGCTCCACGCCGCGCTGCGACAGCGATTCGCGCAGGTCTTCCACCTTCGCGTTGAGGCGCTCGATGACCTCCGACGTGTTCTCGCCGAACAGCTTCAGGACCATGCCCGAGACCACCTCCCCCTCGCCGTCCAGGCTGACCACGCCGCGGCGGATCTCCCGCCCGTACGCGACCTCCGCGACGTCGGAGACCCGCACGGCCACGCCGTTGACGACCTTCAGCGGGACGCTGCGGATGTCTTCGAGGTCCTTCAGCAGCCCGAGCCCGCGAACGAGGTGCTCTTCCGAGCCCAGCACCAGAAACTGCCCGCCCGCGTTGCCGTTGTTGGCCTGGACGGCCTCGACGAGTTCGTCGAGCGTCAGGTCGTACTTCTGCAGGGCATGGGGCTTGACGCGAATCTGGTACTGCAGCACGTGCCCGCCGACGGACAGGATGTCGG
>CAZEJA010000303.1:0-4465 GCA_964512215.1 uncultured Planctomycetaceae bacterium | reverse complement strand
GCTCCACCTGGTCGACGCGGTCCTTCTTCTCTACGTACTCCGCCTCGCGACGGATCGCCTCGAGGAATTCCTTGCGCTTGGCTTCGTCGGACAGGCCCGTGAAGCTGTTGGCGGCCTGGGGCGTCTCGGCCAGAATCCGCACGCTCTCCAGTGCGCCGCGCGTGACGTCGCGGTAGTCCACCGACGTGACATACACCGCGTGCAGGCGCGAAATCGCCGCGCGGATCATCTCCGCGTCCACGCCCGCGACGTACGCCTTCCAGGCGGGGTCGTCCGTGGGGTCCGGCTTCGTCGTTGCCTCCGCGGGCTTCGCGCCGTACAGACGAAGCACGCGAACGTGCCTGCGGACAGCCTTGACCTTCTCCTTGTACGCCTCGCCCTCCTCGTCCATTTCGTCCAGGCCCATGAACGCCGCCAGCGCGTCGTTCCACTCGGCCTTGTCAATGCTGCGGGCGCCCCGCTGCTCGATCTCCTGGACCAGCGTCTGGTACCAGGACTCCTGGCGGACCTTGCTTCGATCGCCCGACAGTTCCGCCGCCGTCCGCCCCTGCGTCAGCGCGACCTGCCAGGGCTTATCGAGCGTCATCATCTCCAGGTTCGCCATCGCCGCGGCCAGGTCCGCCTGCACGCCCTGCAGTTCATCCGCCGCCGCGCCGCGACTCTTGGCGCTGCTCAGACCCGCCGACGCCCAGAACTTCCTGCTCGCGACCAACTGCCGCGCCAACTCGTCCGCGATCTCCCGAAATGTCTGGGCGTACTCGCTGTCATCGCCGGCCAGGACCTTCACCACGTCGGGCAGAATCTTCTCGCCCTCTTTGGCCGCCTCGACCGCAGCGTCGCGCAGCTTGCCTGCTTCCGTCTCGTCGGCGGCCCCGAGGGCCTCCGCCTTGCCCAGCGCCTCGTACTTCTGCACCACCGAGCGCGCCTTCTCCCGCAGCGGCTTGTCGATCTTCTTCTCGGTCAGCGTCGCCCGGTACGCCTGCGCGATGCGGCAGTACTTCACGCGGCGAACCGCTTCGTCGTACTCCTCCAGCCGCTCGGTCTCGCTGCGCCGGCGCACCTTGGCGTGCTGCTGCAGCAGCGCCAGCGCCTCGGATACCGCAGGGGCATCGGGGGAGAGCTTCGCAGCCGCCTGGAGCTGCTTGCGGGCCTCGTCGTACCGGCCGGCCAGCGCCTCGATGATGCCGGCCTGGCAGAGACGGTTCGCTTCGGCGGCCGCCTGCGCCCCCACCGGCGCCGTCTTCTCGGTCCGGCTGGCTACGACCGCCGGATCGGCCGCCGTCGCCCACAGCCACACCATCCCCGTCACCATCAGGATCGCCACGACACGTGTGATGCGTTTCACTGCACACTCCTGCTGTCAGAATCAAGTGCAACGCCCCCGCCGGCACCGGGGCCTTCCCCGCCGCCGCAAGGGCACGCAAGCTCGTATTATAGTACGCATGTCGGCCGTGCGGGGGTCGATTTCTCCACGAAACTTCATCGCAGCGACCTCGTGGGCTCGGCGCAGCTCCTTGCATTCCACCGAAGAGGCCCTATTCTGAACGCACGCCCCGCGGCGGGCTGCATGCACTTGTCCGATTCAGGAGCGACGACCGTGGCGAAAGACATCCAAGTGACCGTCTGGAACGAATTCATCCACGAGAAGAAGGACGAGGACATCGCGAAGCTCTACCCCGACGGCATGCACGCCGCCATCGCCGCCCACCTCAACGCTCAGGACGGCATTACCGCCCGGACGGCCACGCTCGACGAGCCTGAACACGGACTGACCGACAAGGTGCTCGCGAGCACCGACGTGATGACCTGGTGGGGACACGTCGGGCACGGCAAGGTCGACGACGCGGTCGTCGAGAAGGTCCACAAGCGCGTCCTGGAGGGCATGGGGCTGATCTGCCTGCACAGCGCGCACTTCTCCAAGATCTTCCGCAAGCTGATGGGCACGACGTGTCAACTCAAGTGGCGCGAGGTCGGCGAGCGGGAGATTCTCTGGGTGACGCGGCCGGGCCATCCGATTCTCGCGGGCATCGACGATCACATCATCCTCGAGCACACGGAGATGTACGGCGAGCACTTCGACATCCCCGAGCCCGACGAGACGATCCTGATCTCGAACTTCGCGGGCGGAGAGGTCTTCCGCAGCGGCTGCACCTTCCGCCGCGGCGCGGGCAAAGTGCTCTACTTCCGCCCCGGGCACGAGACCTATCCGATCTTCCACAACGAGCAGATTCTCCGCGTGCTGGCCAACGCCGTCCGCTGGGCCGCCCCCACCGGGGCGATGGCGTTCGACTGCAGCATGCACAAGATGGGCTGGTTCGAGAAAGACGAAGACTGACCACAGAGACACAGAGGCAAGGAGAACGGCCATGAGAACGAGCGCATGGATTGGTGTGATGGTGGTTACGTTGGGCCTGCTTGGCGCTGCGGCGTCGGCGGAGTTCGCCGAGCCCGTCCAGGTCCAGGCCGACGGCAAGGCCATCGACGTGCGGATCGGACACCTCGTACCCGCCGCGGTCGACTGGAACGGCGACGGCAAGAAAGACCTCCTCGTCGGGCAGTTCCTCGGCGGGAAGATTCACCTGTACCTCAACACGGGCACCGATGCGGACCCGAAACTCACCGACGCGGGGGAACTGGAGGCCGGCGGGAAGGTGATCTCGCTGGCCGCGGGGTGATGCGTCGGGGCCTATCCACAAGGCGTGGACTACAACAACGACGGCAAGATCGACATCATCGCGGGCGACAGCGCGGGAACCGTCACCGTCTTCCTCAACACGGGCACGAAGACCCAGCCCGTCCTCGCTGCGGGCGTGCCCGTCCAGGCCGAGGGCAAGGTGATCACCCCCACGCGCCGCACCTACAAGCGCGTCGACGGCAAGTACACCGTGGACAAGGAAGTCGGCGGCAGCCACAAACTCGCCGACAGCTACACGAAGATCCACCTGGCCGACTGGAACGGCGACGACCTGCCCGACCTGCTGGTGGGGCACAACTCGACGATGATCCTCTACCGCAACACGGGCACCAAGGCCAAGCCCGTCTTCGCCGCGCCGGTCGAGATCAAGCCGACCGCGGGCAAGTTCCCGTCCCGCCCGTCGCCCTACGTCGTCGACTGGGACGAGGACGGGAAGAAGGACCTGCTGGTCGGCGCCGAGGGCGGGCAGGTGATGTTCTTCCGCAACGTCGGCACGAACGAGAAGCCGCAGCTCGCCGAGGGCAAGGACCTGGGCCTGAAAGTGCCCGGCCCACGGAACTACCGTTGGCGGATCGACGTGACCGACTGGAACAACGACGGCAAGAAAGACATTCTGCTCGGCAACTTCTACTCCGGCGAGAAGGACGGCAAGCGAGTCAACGGCGGCAACGTCTGGTTGTTCCCGGGTAAGTAGAAGACACCGCCGAGAGGCAAGCCGACGCCCGGCCGTCCCGCCCCGGCACGATAGCTAGGGAGCGGACTCTCTCGCCCGGAGTTTCTCGATGGCCCCTTTGGCGGCCCTGTGAACGGTTTCGTCTTCGCCCTCGAGGAGTTCCTCCAACGGCTCAATGGCCCGGACGTCGCCCAGTTCCCCGAGCGCACGCGCCACGGTGCACGACATCATCCAGCTCTCCCTGTATTTCCCCAGCACCGCAATCAGCGGCTCGACGGCGCGGGCGTCGCCCAGTCTCCCCAGCGCTCTGGCTGCAGCGCGACAGACGTCCGAGTCCTCGTCATTCAGGGCCGCAATCAGCGGCTCGACGCTGCGAGTGTCCTTCCGTACCCTCAGGATCCCCACCGCCATCCCTCGCACCTGCGCGTCCTCGTCCTTCAAAGACGCGTGCAGAAGCTCGATGGTGTGGGGAGCGTCTCCCATCCACCCCAGCACCTTCACCGCACAGAAGCGCACATATGGATTCTCGCTTTTCAGTATCGGGATCAGCGGTTCGATTCCGCAGGGGGCTTCGAGCCTGTGCAGCGCCCAGACCGTTGCCAGTCGCACCCAGACATCCTCGTCCCCCAACGCCCGGTTCAGTGCGGGGACAGCCGACGGGCCGAGTTCCGCCAGATCCACGCCCACGTCGTGGAATCCCCGGTCCGTCCGCCGGTCCTTCACCAGCCCCAGGCTGATGAGCCAGCCTTGCGCCCCGCTCGGCTCTTCCTCGCGGAGTTCGTCCAGCAGCGCGTCGACCCGCCGGTCCACCGCCGTCGCCTGCCAGTACCACGCGAACCCCCCCCCGCCGAGCAGCAGCGCGACGAGCACGACAAGGAGCGATCTCCGTCGGCGGGTCATCGCGGGGCCTTCCCGAGAGGAATTATCCACCCGCGGTCGAGCGCCCGCAAGAGGGACGTCGGGTGCGTGGGTCGATCGTGCTTCCCCCTTGTTGTCGTTGCCGTTGCCGTTGCCTGTTGCCTGTTGCCGGTTGCCGGTTGCCCGTTGCCCGTTGCCCGTTGCCGGAAAAAGGGGACAGTCCCCAATGGCCCTAAGTT
>CAZEJA010000302.1:0-4466 GCA_964512215.1 uncultured Planctomycetaceae bacterium | reverse complement strand
ACGTTTGAGAATCCCGCCGGACTGGATGTCTATCTGCCGCATCCGGCGCACAAGGCGTTCGTGGACGTGCTCAAGCCGCACCTGGAGGAGGTGCTGGTGATTGACTATGTGGCGGGGAGATAAGGGCGGGCCTGCGGCCCGCCGCTACACCTACTCGCCGGGGTCGATGGCCTCGACGGGGCACTCGGCCTGGCAGGCGCCGCAGTCGATGCACAGGTCGGGGTCGATGATGTACTTCGGGTCGCCCTCGGCGATGGCCTCGACGGGGCAGACCTCCACGCAGGAACCGCACATCGTGCACTTGTCGGTGATCACAAACGCCATCGGTTGACTCCTTGCGACGGGGAACGTTCGATCATGCCGCCATTGTAGCAATCGACGGCGCGCCCGCGAAACGAATGTGGGCGGGGACCGTGGGCTGCGGAGCGAAGCGCAGCAACCACGCGACGCAAAACGGGGACAGGCACCTGGACGGCGGAGCCAGTCCCCATTTTGCTGTCTAGGCTTTCAGTCCCGCCAGGTCGTGCGGGAGCGTTTCGTTGGCCTTCATCATCTCCGCCCAGGTGACGATCCGCCCGGTGTCCGCCGCCATCCGCCCCAGGATCGTTGTCAGGTTGCTGCGGACCGACGGGGCGACGGTGGGGTTGTGCACGACGCCTTTGAGGATGCTGTCGTAAAACGTGGCCATGTTGTTGGCTGCGCCGGTCGAGTAGAGACTCTTGACGTCGCCGCCCTTGTAGGGCGTGTCGCCCGCGATACTGACGCTGCCGAAGTAGTGCGTGTCGACCGTGCCGCGGCTGCCGAAGACGGTGCAGCCGATATCGCCGGGCCCCTTGCCGAACTGCCGCGACGTGAACGAGATCGCCGTGTCGCGCGGGAAGGTGTAGACGACGTTGAAGTGGTCGTTGATGTCCCCCGATCCCGTGCGGGCCTTGCGACCGGTCACGCCCATCGCAGCGACCGGCGGGGCGTCCATGATCCACGAGGCCACGTCGAGCGTGTGGATGTTCTGCTCCGTGATGATGTCGCCCGAGAGGCTGCGCCAGATCGGCCAGCTTCGCAGCTTCGCGGATGGATCGCTCTTGTTCGCGTCGAAGTACTTCTGGTGCCCGCCGAAGATCATGCCGCAGTAGTAGACGGACACGCCGTTGACGATCCGCCCGATGTCGCCGTTCTGCACGCGCTTGATCGCCTCCTGGTACAACTCGTTGGCGCGGGTCTGGAAGTCGACGAGGAAGACGAGCTTCTTCGCGGTCGCCTGCTGGCCGGACTCGGCGATGGACTGACAGCCGGGCACGTCGACGGCGATGGGCTTGGCGACGAACACGTGCTTGCCCGCGTCGACCGCGGCGGCCGCCTGGGAAGGATGGAAGTAGGGGGGGCTCTCGATGGCAACAGCATCGACGTCGCTCGCCAGCAGCTTCTTGTAGCAGTTCAGTCCGTCGTAGCGGCGGTCGTCGGCGACGCCGAATTGCTTGCCCAACTCGTCCGCGCGGTCCTGGAAGTAGTCCGCGCATGCGACGATCTTGTACCCGCCGTGCTTGGCGAAGAGGCGCGCTACGAACTTACCACGTCCCCCGCAGCCGATCACGCCGAGCTTGATGATCTTCTCGTACTTCGCTGGGGCGGCGGGCTTCTTCTTCGGTGCGGCCCCCGCTCCGCGGGCCAGCAGCGTCAGCGTCCCCGCCGTCGCGGTGGTCAGGAAGCCCCGGCGGTCCAGGCGGTTCGTTCCGTTCTCAGCCATGATCGGTCTCCGTGTTGCGGCGTCACTTCGGCTTGGCGTCGGCGGGGAGGTCCCGCACGACGCGGAAGCCCAGTTGCTTGAAGGAGTAGGTAGGCGGGAAGTTGGCGCGAGCGGCAGAGCGCAGGGCTCGCGGGAAGTTCGCCCACGACCCTCCGCGGGCGACGCGGTTCTTGCTCTCGGCCGGTCCCGTCGGGTCCGTCGCGTCACCGCCGTAGTCCTTCCCGTACCAGTCAGCGCACCATTCGAGCACGTTACCGTGCATGTCGTAGAGGCCCCAGGCGTTGGGGGCCTTGCCCCCGACCGGCTGGGGCTGTTCGTCGCTGTTGTCCATGTGCCAGCCCATCTCGTCGACGGCGCCCGCATACGCCCCAGCGGTCCCCGCCCGGCAAGCGTATTCCCACTCCGCCTCGGTCGGCAGGCGATAGGTGGCGCCCTCCTTCTCGCTGAGCTTGCGGCAGAATTCGGTCGCCTGGGCCCACGAGACCTTGCAGACGGGCAGATGGTCGCCCTGCGGGTCGCTGGGGTTGAAGCCCATGACGGCCGACCACTGGGCCTGCGTGACCTCGGTGACGCCGACGTGGAATCCGCGCGAGATCGTCACGCGGTGGGCGGCTTCGTCGTCCTGGCGCCGCGGCTCGTCGACGGGGCTGCCCATCGTGAATTCGCCCGGCGGGACGTAAGCGAGCTTCATGTCGACGGAGTTTGTGATCGTCTCGCCCGGTTGGGGCGGCGCGGGCGGAGACGGAGCGGGAACAGGCTGCTCGTCTTCACATCCCGCGAGCAGCAGCATCGCGATCGACACCAGCAGAACCGCGTCGATCCGCCTTGGCATTCCGATGGCCATGAGGCGTTCTTCTACCGCGCCGGACAGCCCATGTAAACCGCCCGCTACAGGACGATCTTGCACGCCTTGGCGTCGAACCGGGCGACCTTGCCCTCGCGCAGCGCGAGCGTGGCCATGTGGAGCACGGTCTGCGTCCGGAAGGCCAGGTCCATCGGGCTCCAGGTGGCCTTGTTGCGCGTCTTGCAGCAGTCGATCAGGTTCTTCCAGTGGCGGGTGTTGTCCTCGCCGCGCTCGATGGGAATCCGCTGCGGCTTCTTGGCGCCCTTGACGCGGATGGGCGTGAAGAGGATTTCCTTGTTCTGGTGGATGCTCAGCGACCCGTCGAAGCCTCGAATGACGGGCGCCCGCTGTCCGGCCCCGCGCTTGTCGGTGGTCTGGTAGTCGTTCGCCTGCGTGCCCAGCACGGAGATGGTGACCTTCTCGGGATACTGTGCGATCAGGTTGTGCGTGTCGGGCACCTCGCGCAGCTCGTAATCGTACCGGTGGATGCCGCCGGTGGCGACGACCATTTCGGGCATGCCCACGCCGAGGATGTCGACCACCTGCGTGAGGCAGTGCGGGTAGAGGTCGGTGACGGGCCCGCCCGCGTAGTCCTCGAAGAGGCGCCACCGGAAGTAGCGGTCGACGCTGAAGGGGCGCTTCGGCGAGTCGCCCAGGAACGCCTCCCAGTTGAGGTCCTTGCCCGGCTTGGCGTTCTTGTCGTCCACGCGCATGCCGCGTTCGCCCCAGTCGCCCGTGCGGAAGAAGCCCGCCTCGCCCGAGAGCGGCTGGCCGATGAGCCCTTCCTGGACCAGCTTCTTCATCTGATGCCACACCGTATCGCTCATCGCCTGTGTGCCGAGCTGGAAGACGCAGTCGGACTTCGCGACGACGTCGGCGAGTCTCTTCGTGACGTCGAACTGGCGCCAGTGCGTGACGGGCTTCTCGCAGTAGACGTCCTTGCCCGCCTGGATCGCGTCGATCGCCTGTGGGCCGTGATGGTGGTCGGGCGTCGAGATGCAGACCAGGTCCACGCTCTTGTCGGCCAGGAGGTCCCGGTGGTCGTCGTAACACGTGCCGATCTTGTAGGTCGCCTTCTTCTTCGCCATCCGGGGACGGTACGTGTCGCAGACCGCGACGAAGTCGATGGGGAGCTTCTCCGATTTCTGCAGATGCGACAGCATGCGCATGTGCCCGTTGGAGCGCCCGCCGGCGCCGATGAACCCCACGCCGATCCGCCCGTTGGCGCTGGGCGTCTTCGCCCGCGCCCGCCGCGTCGCAATCCCGGTGACTCCTGCAACAGTCGCCGTCATCGCCGCCCGCTTCAGAAGGCCCCGCCGGTTCATCCGACTCGTGCCCCGCGTCCTAGCCTGTTGCATCATCGCGCTCCTTCTGCTTTCCATGGTTCCACTCAGGCTTCTTCGATGACGTTCAGCCCGAGCGCCTTACCGAACTCCATCAGCGGTTCTTTCACGTCACCGTAGACCGTCACGCGATGCCAGCCGAACCGGTCCCAGTGGTTAAACAGCTTTCCAATGTCGCCCCGGACCTCGCACGTCAGTTTCGTCCGGCAGCCGTACTCGCTGACGAGGTTGTCCACCGCCTTGGCCTGGTGGACGATCATCTCCTTCGTCGCGAAGCGGGTGCGGAACGAGGTGGTCATATACCCCGCGGGCATGAACGACTGGGCACACACGCCGCGTTCATCGCGGTTATGAAGCGTTCGTAGTTGGTACTTGTTCGACTTGCCCGTCGGCCCGAACACCTTTGTCGTGCCGACGCAGTGGGCGTAGATCACCTGGTTGGTCGACGTATCCAGGGCGGGGTCGGACACGTAGCCGGGGCGGCCGGTGAGGATCCGGGCCATCATCATGCTGAGCGTGTCGTCGGGCATGGCCT
>CAZEJA010000301.1:0-4528 GCA_964512215.1 uncultured Planctomycetaceae bacterium | reverse complement strand
CCCGGGGCCTGTCGGCGTACCGGACCGAGTAAGGTACCACAGCAGCGCCAGGGCCCCCGCGACAACCGCGGCGCCCACGATCAATGCTCGCTTGGACGACCGCGACGTCGCTGGCGCAGCCGCCCCTGCGGGGAGCGTTCCGGATCCGACGGACACCATGCTGCTGCCGCGCGTCAGGAGGGTGGACCCGGGCAGCGAGCCGGAACTCTCGGTCCGCCAGGCGATGGCCTCGGCATCCAGCGAAGCGGCCAGGTCGCCGGCGGTCGGGCGGTCGGCGGGGTCCTTCGCCATCGCGCGCTGGACCAGCAGGGCCAGGGACTCGGGGCAGTCGGGCGCGTTGTCGCGGACGTCGGGGACCGGCGCGTCCATGTGCTGGTTGAGAATCTCCACCGTCTTCTTGCCGACGTAGGGCGGCTTGCCGGTCAGCGCGTAGTAGAGCGTCGCGCCCAGGCTGTACACGTCGACGGCGGCGGTGGGGTTCTTGCGACGGATCAGTTCCGGCGCGACATACTTGGGCGTCCCGACCGACTGGTCGGTGAAGTCGAACGGGTCGTTGGGGTCGCTGAGGCGCACGAGCCCGAAGTCGGTCAGCTTGCACCGCCCGCCGCGGGTGATCATGAGGTTGGTGGGCTTGACGTCGCGATGGACGATGCCCAGGTCGTGCGCAACGGCCAGCGCGGTGGCCGCGTCGGCGATGATCGGACAGGCCCGCGCGGGAGGTAGCGGCCCGGCGGCCTTGACCATCTGCTTGAGGTTCTCGCCGTCCACCATCTCCATCGCGATGTACCACCACCCGGAGTGCTGGTTGATCTCGTGGATGCGAACGACGTTGGGGTGCTCGATCTGTGCCGCCCCGCGGGCCTCGCGGAGGAACTGCTCCACGCGCTTCTGCTCGTCGATGCCCACGATGCGCTTGCGAAGGACTTTCAGCGCCACGATCCGCTGGAGGTGCACGTCGAGGGCCTGGATAACGATGCCCATCGCCCCCTCGCCGATCAGCCGCAGAAGCTTGAAGTGACTGAGCGTCTTGCCCGCCCACACCGGCTGGCCGGGGCCCGGGGCGGCCTCGATCGTCTCGGCCGGGGTCGGGTGGAGAACCGCCGTCTCCTCGTCGGGGCCGGTCACCGGCCCCGCGGCCGCGAGGCTGGCCTCAAACTCGGCGCCGTCTTCCAAGCCGATATGTTCCTCGGGGGTCTTGTCCGTCATGGGCGGACTCCGGGGGCGTTTGCCTGCGGGCTCGGGAATTCGAGGATCGTCAGCACGCTCTGCGGGCGTGTGGCCCGCTCCTCACTGACGTCGCCCTCGTCGGAGCAGATGGCGAGGTAGCGGCTCGTGCCCAGGCGGCAGATCGCCTCGATCTTCATGTCGGGCGTTCGCGCGAAGAGGATCGGCTGGTCCGCCTTGCGCCCGGACCACCAGTACAGGGCGCAGTCGAGCGTGTTGGGGGGGAAGGGCTGGTCCTTGCTGAGCTTCGGGCCGTTGCTCCGGCCGGCTGCGATCAGGTAGCCCTTCGTGACGGGGTCCCAGCGGAGGTCACTCACGCCGCGCCGGTCGAGGTCCAGCGTGAACAGGTCCGTCAGCTTCATGCGGCGGGGGTCTTTGGCGTCGAACGCTTCGGCCACGCCGCGAACCGCGAAGAGCAGCGCCTTGCCTTCCAGCAGCGGATTGCGCATCGCGCACAGCAGTCGCGAGCCGTCGGGCGTGAACGTGAGCCCTTCCACGTTGCCCCACCGGTAGGTGTTCTTGTCGCCTTTCGCATAGTACGTGGTGTAGGGCTCGACGCCGACGGCCTTGAAGTGTTCGTCGAGCGCATTGCGGAGCCCGCTGACGTTGAGCACGACGGGTCGGGCGGAGGCGAAGTTCTTGTCCCGGTCGAACGTGAACCGCAGCATGTGGCGCCGCTTGGGCAGGGGCAGGGCCCGGTTGTCGTTGCTGAGCGAGCACATCGCGAACCCGTACCAGACGCCGGCGCTGGGGCCTTGGAGGACGATGCCCTCGGCGTCGTCCAGCAGTTGCTGCTCGTTGGGGATGAGCACGTGCGGCTGCGGCCGGCCGATGGTCATCTTCTGCAGGTCGACGGGGCAGGTGAACAGGATGTGCCCGTGGCGGTCGCTCGAAAGCAGCAGCGTCCCGTCCGCCCAGGCCAGCCCGCTGCATTCGATAGGTTTCGGCTCGGGCTGCTGATTGGAGGTCGCCGCGCGAACGGTGATGTCCTGCTGGGCGACGACGGGGGGCTCGACGACGCCGAAGCGGATGTCCACCACGCGAACGCGCGGCTGCGACGGCTGGGCCGACGTCGGCAGGACCCGGCAGGCCGACACGATCCACAACGCCGTCAGCGCACCGACCGCGAGCGTCAGGCAGGGCACCCGCGTGCGTGCGGAGCGGTTTCGTTGCGCGCGTCGTTCAGAATGGGAGCATCTGTCCGTCATCTGTCCCCGCCCTCGAGCGAGAAGGCGACGCATCTTCGCTGTGCGCCGCACAACGCCCTTTCCTCAAGACGGTCCGGATCGAAGACGTGCTTTCCGCAGGCAGCAACCCGTGCGGCTGTCTCTCTATTCTACCGCCGCGCCCCGGTGCGCCTACCCATTCTCTGCCCGATTTCCCGCCCGGCGGAGCAGGGCGGGAGTATAATGCCCGCGCCGGAGCTTGTGCGCAGGCGCCCGGCCTCGTCCCGCCGGACCCTTGGGAGGCGAACCGATGCGAAACATGCTGGGGCTTGTCGGGGTCGTTGGGATGCTGGCGGCGGCCGCGGCAGGCGCCGGGCCCGCCACGGCGCCTCCGAAGGTGGACTACCCGCTGCTCGCGGCGCCGGTGCGCCCGGCCTCCGGCACAGCGGACGTGTCGATCGTCGATGCTGGCGGGGCGAAGGTCCTCCGCATGCCGTGCACGTTCCGGGGCACGAAGATCGATCGGGCGCTGTGGGACTGGGACCTCCAAGCCGACCTGACGACCTGCCGGGGCGTACGGGTGGCGATCTACTGCAGCGACCCGTCGGTGGTGTCGAGTTTCACGCTGTATCTGCGCAGCGGCAAGGGGTGGTACAACCTGGGCTTCCAGCTCCACCAACCCGGCTGGACGACTGTCACGCTGAACAAGAGCAAGGCACGCATCGAAGGCAAGCCGGACGGCTGGGAGGCGATCCGGGGAATCCGCCTCTCCGCGTGGCGGGGACGGGACGTGGACACGGACTTGTATCTCGCGGGGATCGGGCGCTGGGGAGGCGGGGAGGTGATGCTGGTCCGGGGCGACACGAACCGGCGCGAGTCGGAAGCGAAGAGCATCGTGAAGTACGCCGCCGAGATGGCCGATCGCCTGGATGCGATGGGCGTGGACTTCGGCGTCGTGAACGAGCGCGACGTAACGGCGGCGCGACTGGCGCAGACGAAGGTCGTCGTCCTGCCGCACAGCCCGAGCATGTCGCCGGGAACAACCGACGTCCTGGTCGCGTTCCTCGCCCGCGGCGGGAAGATGGTCTCGTTCTACTCCCTGCCGACGAAACTGCGGCGGGCGATGGGCATCGGCGGGGGAGGCCACGTCAATCGGAAGACGCCGGGCGACTTCGCGTCGATCCGTCCCGTCGAGGGCGTAGTGGACGGCTTTCCGGGGGAGGTGCTGCAGGCGTCGTGGAATCTCTCCGAAACGACGCCCCTGCCGGGGCGCAGCCGCGTGGCCGCGTGGTGGCACGACGGGAAGGGCGAGCGGACGAACCATGCTGCCGTCGTGGTCAGCGACAATGCCATTCACATGTCGCACGTGATGCTGGCGGATGACGAAGCCGCCAAGCGGCGCATGCTGCTGGCGATGCTCGGGCACTTCCTGCCTGCGTGCTGGCAGGGCGCGGTGGACCGCGACGTGGCGGGGATCGGGCGGTTCGGGTTGTACGAGACGTTCGAGCAGGCGCGGAAGGACATCCTCGCGACCGCCGCAGGCGACCCCCGGGGCACGCAGGCGTGCAAGGAGGCGGCCGCCCTGCGGGACGAGGCGCAGAAGCTGGCGAGAGCGGGGAAGTTCGCGGACGCCCTGTCCCGCGCACAGGCCGCCCGCGAGCGGATGCTGCGGGCCTACTGCGTGGTCCAGAAGCCGCAGACGGGAGAGCACCGGGCCTTCTGGTGTCATCGCGCTTCGGGCGTCTCGGGCATGACGTGGGACGAGGCCATCGCGCACCTGGCCGCCAACGGCTTCACCGCGATCCTGCCGAACATGCTCTGGGGCGGGTCGGCCTTCTACAACAGCGACGTCCTGCCCTGGGCGCGCGGGGCGGAAGACGACGGCGATCAGATCGCCGCCTGCCTGGCCGCCTGCAAGAAGTACGGCATCGAGTGTCACGTGTGGAAGGTGAACTGGAACATGGGCTGGTCCGCGCCGAAAGACTTCGCTGCGAAGATGAAGGCCGGGAGGCGAACACAGGTCCGCTTCGACGGGAAGCGCGAGGACCGCTGGCTGTGCCCGTCGCACCCCGCCAACCGGAAGCAGGAGATCGAGGCGATGGTGGAGGTCGCCCGCAAGTACGACGTACACGGCGTGC
>CAZEJA010000300.1:0-4532 GCA_964512215.1 uncultured Planctomycetaceae bacterium | reverse complement strand
AGGCCAAGCGCAAGCTCGAGGAGAAGAGCGGCCGGGGCGTGCCCAAGCCCAAGCAGCCGGCCAAGCGCCCTGAGAAGCCTCCCGAGAAGCCGACCGCGGCGGCCCTCCTGGCCGAGAAGGAGAAGGCCGAGGCCAACCGCAAGCAGGCGATGCAGTGGTACGCCAAGACGCGCAGCAGCATCGTCTCATCGATGCACCTCGTGCAGACGGACCACTTCCTGATCTTCACGTCGTGGTCCCGCAGCAACGACGCGGCCCTCAAGAGCATCTGCGAGAAGCTGTACGACGCGATGTGCAAGCAGTTCGATGTGCCCAAGACGAAGAACATCTGGGCCGGGCGGTGCCCGATCTACATCTTCTGGGAAGAGAAGCACTACCAGCAATTCACCACGCGGGTCGACGGGCGGAACCAGACCGAGGCCGGCGGGTACACCGCCCAGAAAGGCGACTTCACCTACATCGTCATGAACCGCTGCGCGACGCGGACGCGGTTCTACGAGATTCTCGTCCACGAGGGGACGCACGCGTTTCTGGGGCGGTACCGGACGAACCGCTTCGTCGCCCGGTGGCTGAACGAAGGGCTGGCGGAGTACATGGCCGCCACGCTGGTGCCGGAATGCTCGGCCGCGACGAAGTACGTCAAAGCGACCCGACAGGCGGCGGAAGAGAACCGCGACATCGCGTCCCTCTTCAAGACGGTGGAGATGAACGCGTTCGACTATGGCGTGGCGCAGAGCCTCGTCCGCTTCCTGATCGCCCGCGATCGCGGGGCCTTCAAGCACCTCATCGAGACCATCAAGGACGGCAAGGACGACAGCGCCGCCCTGTGGACGGCCTACAAGCTCAACCGCGAGAGTCTGGCGAAGCTGTGGCGGGAGGCAGCGGCCAAGGAACTGGAGAAGGCGCCCGCCGCACAGTGAGTCCTTGCAAACCCCTCGTCGACCGGTACACTCGGGCAGGAAGCAGTGCACCACGAGACCCGAGAACGTCATGGACGATGCGGTACCCACCCACGACCCAGCCGAGCCGGACGGCGAACCCGCCGCCGGGGGCCTGCCGGCCACCGGACAACAACTCGCATCCGCGTTTTCCGCGACGGCGGGGCATCTCCTCAAGGGCCCGCTGGCCGTTCGCGCCTGCCAGGCCGGGCGACAGCGCCTGACCGAATTCCTCGACGCCCTGGATGAACCCTCCTGCTGCTACCTGCTGGTCTCGCCCAGCGATCGCACGCCGGAGACGTCCGAGGCCGTCGCGATCGTCGCCTTCTCTCCGCAGATCGCCTACCCGATGATCGACCGCCTGCTGGGCGGCGCCGACGCCGACGCCTTCCTGCCCGGACGGGCGCTGACGAACGTCGAACGGCGCCTGCTGCGCCGCTTCGCCGCCCTGGCGGCCGACGCGCTGCAGACGGTCTGGCCGGGCGAGAAGAAGCCGGACCTCCGCCTGGTCGAGGGCGAATTCCGCCCCGGCGAGTTGCCCTTCCTCCGGGCCGAGCAGGACGTCGCGACGCTCACGATCGCCCTGTCGCTCGGACGCCACGTCGGGGCGATGCAGGTGTGCGTGCCGGAATGGGTCGCCCACACGGACGACGACGCCCCGCCGGAGCGGAGACATGCCGAGGGCCCGCTCGAGCTGGCGGCGTCGCTGCAGGCGGTGATCGACCCGGACGAACTGGTCGACCTCGCGCCGGGCGACATCGTGATCACCGACGCGACCACCGACGGCGAGGTCGTGGTCCGCGTCGCGGGCATCCCGAAGTTCGCCGCCCGCCTGTGCGCCTCGGACGGCAAGCGGGCGGTGACGATCACGCGGAAGCTCGACGGCGCCGGCGAGGCCGGTCCCGCCTAGCGCCGCGTCGCCCTATCGCCCTTTATTCGCCGGTCTCAGTTCTCTATCCTATGAAGGTGCATGACGCCCGGGGCGGCTCCCCGGGCGAATCGACCTGTGCGGAGGTGTTCGATGACGGTTCTGTGGGTCATGCTGCTGGCCATCGTGGTGCTCGTGCTGGCGGGACGGTTCTACTCGCGCTTCCTCGCTCGCAGCCTCGGCGAGGACCCCACTCGAACGACGCCGGCGATCGCGAAGGAGGACGGCACGGACTACGTGCCCACGCCGACGCCCGTCGTGTTCGCCCATCACTTCGCCTCCATTGCCGGCGCGGGGCCCATCCTCGGGCCTGTCATCGCCGTCATCTACGGCTGGGCCCCCGCGCTGCTGTGGGTGTTGTTCGGCAGCGTTCTGATCGGTGCGGTCCACGATTACCTCGCGACCTACATGAGCACGCGCGAAGGGGGACAGTCCATCGCCACCATCGCCAAGCGACTGCTCGGGCGCGACGCCTTCATCGCGCTGACCATCCTGCTGGTGCTGATGCTCGCGCTGGTCTGTGCCGCGTTCCTGAACGCCTCGGCGATCGCACTGACCAGCATGGTCCCCTTCGATCGCCTGGATCTGTCACGCACGCAGACGTGGTTCCGCGTGCAGAACGTCGACGGGGTGGACAAGGTCGTCATCGGCGGCATCGCATCGATGAGCGTCGTGTGCATCACCGCCGTCGCGCCGCTGATCGGGTTCCTCTACCTGAAGAAGAAGGTCGCCGTCTGGAAGTGCAGCGTGCTGGCGATTGTGGTGTGCGCTGCATCGATCACGGTCGGCCTGTTCTACCCCATCAGCTTTCATCCCCTCGTGTGGAAGCTGCTGCTGAGCGCTTACGTCCTGGTGGCCGCGGGCGTGCCCGTGTGGATCTTCCTGCAAAGCCGCGACTTCATCAACGTACACATCCTCTACGCAGGAATGGCTGCCCTGCTCGTGACGCTGACCGTCGCAGCCTTTGGGGGATTCGGCGGCGAGTCCGTCTCCGATCCCCTGCCTGCCGTCAACATCGACGAAGGCACACGGGCGTTGGGGTGGTTCTGGCCGACCATGTTCATCCTCATCGCCTGCGGCGCCGTCAGTGGCTTCCACAGCCTGTGCGCCGGCGGGACGACGTGCAAGCAGCTCACCAACGAACGCGCCGCCCGGCAGATCGGCTACTACGGCATGTTGCTGGAAGGCTTCCTGGCCGTCTGCGTGATCTCGGTGCTGATGATCGGAGCGTCCAAGGCGGACTATCTCCGGGACGCCCACCCAACCCTGTTGGGGCTGAAGACCGAGACCAACTACGTACTCGGATTCGCGACGGCCGTGGGCAACGCCGCGAAGCTCGCCTTCGGCATCAAGGCTGCCGTCGGCACGCTGGCCGGCATGATCCTGCTGGAGGGTTTCCTGGTGACCACGCTGGACACGGCCATCCGCCTGACGCGCTATCTCATCGAGGAAATCTGGCGGACGCTGTTCGGGAAGTTCGACGTCTTCGCCGAGCCCGTCGGACAGAAAGACACGCAGGAATGGGGCGACGGCGAACGGGTGCCCGTTGGCGCCGAGGGCCTGCCCATCGTCCCCCCCGATGGAGACATCGTCTGCTCCGGGACCGTCCCGACGGCCGGGCTGTGGCGAGGATTCCTCCACCTGCTGCGCCAGTACTGGCTGAACAGCGCCTTGGCCGTGGGGCTGATGCTGGCCTTCGCGCTTACGGGCGGGCAGAAGGCCTTGTGGACAGTCTTCGCGACGTCCAACCAGCTTCTGGCCGCCATGGTGCTGTCGCTGGCGAGCCTCTGGCTGTTGCGCCAGGGACGACGCCTCTGGTTTGCGTTCATTCCCGCCGTGGCGATGCTGATCACGACCGCGACGAACCTGGTGCTCATGCTTCTCAAGTTCCTCCAGGCGCCGCGTGCAAACATGACGCTGCTGATCGCGGACATCGTGATCATGGTCCTCGCGACGTACCTGTTCCTCGCGGGCATTCGGGCGGCGGTGCGGTTCTTCCGGGACCGGAACGCCGCGAGCCCCGCCGAGCAGATCTGATGGAAAACGCGCCCCCGGTTCATTCGCTGCTAAAGTTTCGTCCGAAACTGACCGAAGTATAGGGGTCCAAGCAGTCAGTACCTGTTTCGGGCGCTGCCAGACTCCGGGCGGCGGGCAGTGGAAACTGCCTCGCCGCCGTTTTTTTGCGCGCCTTCGGCGGGGGATCGTGGGACGTTCCCAGGCAGCGCAGTGCCTGGGCGTAGGGGGCGCCGGGCAGGACAGACCCTTGGTCCCTCGGTCCCTTGGTCCCTGCCGTTTCCTACCTCGCGTATTCCACGCAGCGCAGTTCCCGCACGAGCGTCACGCGGACCTCGCCGGGGTACTCCATCTCTTCCTCGACGCGCCGGGCGATGTCGCGGGCGATCTTGCCCGAGAGGCGGTCGTCGACGTTCTTGGCGTCGACGATCACGCGGATCTCGCGGCCGGCCTGGATGGCGTAGGCCTGCTCGACGCCCTCGAAGTCGGTGGCGATCTTCTCGAGCGACTCCAACCGCTGCAGGTACCGCTGCAGCGTCTCGCGCCGCGCACCGGGACGCGACGCGCTGATCGCGTCGGCGGCGGCGATAATCGGCGTGTAGATGCTCGACGCCTCGAGGTCGCCGTGGTGCCCGCCGACGGCGTTGATGATC
>CAZEJA010000299.1:0-4543 GCA_964512215.1 uncultured Planctomycetaceae bacterium | reverse complement strand
GACCATTGGCATCGCCGTCGACGCCAACGTGCTCATCTTCGAGCGATTGCGCGAAGAGCAGGCCAAGAATCAGTCCATCCGAATGGCCCTCAAGACCGCCTACGAGCGGGCGTTCAGCGCCATCTTCGACGCCAACCTGACCACGTTGATCACCTGTGCGATTCTCGGCTGGATCGCCACCGAAGAGGTCAAGGGCTTCGCGATCACGCTCGGTCTCGGCGTGGTCATCAGCATGTTCACCGCCCTGATCGTGACGCGATGGGTCTTCCAGTTCCTGCTCGACCGCGGGTGGGTCAAAGACCGCGTGGGCATGCTCAAGCTCATCGGCGTCCCGAAAGTCAACTGGATGGGCAAGCGGTACATCTTCTGGGGCATCTCGGTCGGCATGATCGTGCTGGGCATCAGTTCGCTGGCCTGGCAGAAGAGCGACATCTGGGGCATCGAGTTCTCCGCGGGCACCGAAGCCGTCGTGCAGTTCCGCGACGACGCCCTGATCGACGGCGAGCTGCCCAACGACAGCACGGTCCGGGCGATGTTCGCGCAGAAGGCGGGCGAGGCCGGGCACGCCAAGTTGCAGGCCACCGCCCTCGTCGAGGAGCGCATCAGCCCCGACCAGGTGGACGCCTTCCTGACGACCTACGACAAGGACGGCGATAAGAAGGTGACGCTGTCCGAGTGGACCGACGCCCGGATGAAGGCCGACTTCTTCGCCAAGGTCGACACCGACGGCGACAAGCAGCTCACGCGCGAGGAGCTGGACGAGAACCTCAAGCCCACTGCCTACCAGATTTCGACGACGGAGACGCGCGTGCCGGTGATCCGGGACGTCGCGATCGAGGCGTTCGGCAAGGCGCTGCAGATCCGCGCCGGCTGCAAGTTCGACCTGGGCAAGGGCGGGACCGACGCCGACCTGGGCCTGGCGCCGGCGCCGGACGGCATGACGCAGATTACTCCCGCGATGTCTCGCAAAGCCCGGGTGACGTACCGCGACGAGCTGCGCGACTTCGAGGGCGGCGCGATGTTCATCGTCCGCAACGTCACGCCCGCGATCACCGAGACCGACCTGTCGCAGCGGATCCGCGACATGCGGTTCCAGCCGGACTTCTCCGGGCAACTGGCCAACGAGATTCGCGTGGTCGGCCTGGCGCCGGTTGGCGAGGAAGGGCACTCGGCCTTTCTCGTACTGGTCAACCCGGGCGAGGAAGCCGCCCGGGAGCGCCCCGAAGCCTGGCGCCAGTTCGCGGAAGATGAGTGGAACCTCGTGAGCGCCGCGCTGGAGCGGGGCGAGGCGATGGTCGCGACGAACTTCGACCCCGCCATCGCGGGCGACACCGCCTGGCGAGCGGGATTCGCGGTCTTCCTGAGTTGGGTCGCGATCGTCCTCTACGTCTGGCTGCGGTTCGGCACGTGGCGGTGGGGACTGGCCGCGGTGGTCTGCCTCATCCACGACGTGATCATCGTCATCGGACTGGTCGCCGCCTCGGGGTGGCTGTACCAGAGCTTCTTCGGCGAGCTGCTGGGCATCTCGTCGTTCAAGATCGACCTGGCCATGGTGGCCGCGGTCCTGACGGTCATCGGCTACTCCGTCAACGACACGATCGTCGTCTTCGACCGCATCCGCGAGAACCGCGGCAAGCTCAAGACGGTCTCGCACGAGGTGATCAACACGTCGATCAACCAGACGCTCGGGCGGACGCTGCTGACGTCGGGCACGACCTTCATCGTCGTGCTGATCATGTACGTCTGGGGCGGGCCGGGCATCCACGCGTTCAACTTCGCGCTGTTGGCGGGCATCATCTTCGGGACGTACTCGTCGATCGCCATCGCCAGCCCGCTGCTGATGGGCTTCCGCAAGGCGTTCATCACGCGCGTCACCGAGGCGCCGACGGAATAGCGTGGAAGAAGCGCCACCACAGAGACACAGAGAGCGCAGAGAGAGCTACGCCTTGTAGACGAAGACGTTGCGGATCGTTCCCTGTGGACGCGACGACATTCAAGCGTTCCGCTACGGCGCTCATCGAACACCACTCTGTGCTCTCTGTGCCTCTGTGGTGGAACACTCGGGACCGTTCGGAGATTCGCAGATGGGTAGAACGCTCGCGATTCTTGTCGTCGCGTCGGTGCTGGTGTGCGGCTGTGAGCCCCGGGTGGATCCCGATCTCGAGGACGCCGGTCCGCAGATCGACCCGCTCCCCGTCCAGCAGGCGCGGGCCTATCCCGAAACCGTCACAGGCATGTTCCTGTCGCTGGCGGACTTCGAGGATACCCCGGACGGCCGCGGCGATCAGCAGATCGAGCACTTCGCGGTCCTGCCCGGGGGCGCAGGCGAGCGGAAGTTCGTCGTCAACATCACCCGCACCGGAGCGGGGGCGATGGAAGTCGTCCTGCCTCCCCGAGCGGCCCTGGCATTCCGCATCCCGGACATCCACGATTTCACCGGGTACACGCTCGTGTCCCTGGCGCTCTACAGCGAATCGCTGCGGGACGACCTGACCGTCACGCTCGTCACCGACGAGGCCCGTTGGACCTCGCACCGCACGCTCCTGATGCCCGGGTGGAACAACGTGTTGATCGACATCCGCCGCCTCGAGCGCGTTGTCGGCTTCGACGTGACGGACGTGCGGGAGATGCACATCGCCTTCGCCAACGCCGCCAGCCCCGTCACGTTCAATCTTGACGATGTCATGGTCCTCGACAACCGTCGCAAGCTCACACCCGTCCCGCACGGCGCGGACCTCGCCAAGGCCGGGCTCGACTACACGCTGATCGTCCCGCATCGCGACAAGCCCGTCGCGCTCGCGATGGGCTCCGACGGGCTCTGGCGTCTGGGCGACATCCAGGCCGACGTGCAGGTTGTGGGCCCCCGAGCGGTGGTCCCGGCCGCCGGCGAGGACCTCGAGTGGATGGGCCCGCGACGCCTGGGAACCGTCAACATCCTCGAACACAACGCCGTCCGCATCCGACTGGCGAACACCTGGTACTTCCCCACGCGCGTCGGCGAGTGGGCGTCGCTCGCCGTCCGGCAGATCCGCTGGGAATACACCTTCTATCACGACGGGCGGTGGGTGACGCACGTGGAGCTGAACAACGCCGGCGGGCAGCAGATCGGCTCGGTGCGATTCCTGCTTCCCCAGCGGGGCGCCTGGGCGGATGCGGGCGTCTCGAAAGACCGAACGATCGCCGACCTCGCCGGGCCCGTCGGGCGGTGGAACTGTCTCGTCGCGCCCCCCAAGCTCCGGGCCGAGACGCTGCAGAGCAACTACATCCGCCCGGGGAAGATCCGGACCGCCATCGCGGCCGCGGACTTCTTCGAGCCCGGCGACGCCGATCGCGACGGGTTCGACGAGACGCAAGGCTGCTACTCGCTCCAGGCCCGCGCCGGGCACTGCCGCTTCACGATCCTCCCGCCGGAGGGAGGGCTGATCGATCCCGTCATCCGCGTGGCCGGTCGATGGAAGGGCGACGTCAGCGTCAACAGCGAGGGGTTAGCGATCCGCGACGTCGTCCGCCTCGAGGACGGATCGATGCTGTTTGTCGTGCCCGGCTTCCTCAAACGCCCGACGGCTGTCGAAGTCGTCGGCGATATCCCGCCCGACGCCGAGCCTGGATAGGTCGGGTGCCATGGCGGCCGCCGTCTGCCGCCATGCTATGGTTCCGCTCCCTCACGGTCGCGGCTCTCTCGATACCCACTTCCTTCTACTCGATCGTGACGATCACGCGCTGATAGCGCGTCAGCGGGGGGGCGCCGTCGTCGGTGACTTCCAGGATGATGTGGATCGTCTTGCCGGGCTCGTTGGGTACCGTGAAGCTCGCGCTCCGCGTGGTCGCGCCGGCGATGTCGATTCTCGCGGTCGACGTGTCGACGTCGTCGTAGCGCCACCAGCGGAAGGTCAGCTTGTCCGCGTCGGGGTCGGATGAGCCTTCCGCACTCAGCATGACTTTCTGGCCGGCCTTGACGGCGCGGTCCAGCGAACCCGCGACCTTGGCGACGGGCGGATGGTTCGCCTTGCTGACATCCGCCGTCATCCCCCAGTCCGCCCGGGCGGCCCAGTCGTTCTGGATCGCCGCCGTCCATCGCCACAGCGGCTTGTAGACGTCGCCGTCGTCTTTCGCTCCGCGCCACGTGTTGCGGCTCGGCCCCCGGCCGGTTTCGCGGACGAACCGCCCGCCCCATCCTCCGTACCCGGGGTGCTCCAGGCTGCGAAGCCCCACGTCAATCTGATGCCAATACGCCGGCGTATCGCCCTCGCTCCGAAAGGCCCCGCCTTTGTGCTCGTATCGTGCACACAACTCGCCGTGTCCGGTGAGGATGTTCGCCCGCATCCACTCCTTCTCATAGTAGCGGCGGTGCGGCGGGGGGATGATCTTGTGCCACGCGTACGCGACGGCGGCAAACTGCCGGAAGCTGCCGAGCACCTGCAGGTCCGGCCAGTTCGGCGCGATGTAGTTCCGGAATGTCCGGTCCTGGTCGAGGATGATGTAGATGATCGCCTTTCTTGAGACGCGCTTCATGTCCCGGGGGTGCTTGTCCTGGATGGTCTTG
>CAZEJA010000298.1:0-4547 GCA_964512215.1 uncultured Planctomycetaceae bacterium | reverse complement strand
TTGCTGCGAACGGCCTTTGTTAGCAGGGATGAACGCAGATGAACGCAGATACGGACGGTTAGGTTTCAGGACGCGCTCGAATCGAGAAGGCTGCACCCCCGGCAGAACAGCCCATCCGCAAGAAGCCACTCCACGCCGTTTCTGTATCAACGTTCATCTGCGTTCATCCCTGCTTCCTTCCGTCCCCCCGACCTTCATCGTCGCGTCTTCTCTCCGTGTAATTCGTGCAATTCGTGGACTTCCTTGCCTCCTGCGGCTGCTTCGCATCCCCTCGCCAGGGAGGCCCGAAAATCACCCCTTATTTCTTGTCGAAAAATGGGGGTTTTTTTCTTGTTGACCGCGCCAGATGGGGCTGTTAGGTTTGCTGCAGCCAATTACCCCTTTGGAAGGAGCTGCACGATGGAAGAATTTGACGCATTGAAGCAGCTTGTAGCCGACGTGGAAGACGACGTAGCGAAGTGTGACGGAGGCAACAAGGCCGCAGGCACCCGTGTCCGGAAGCAGATGCAGGCCATCAAGAAAGCCTGCCAGGCCGTCCGGGCCGCCGTGCTGGCACTGCGTGAGCCCCCCGCCGCTCCGCCCATGTAATGAGACGTTGACGTACACCACACAGGCACCCCGTAGCCCGGTGGACGGCACCGGGCCGGGGTATCTGTGTCCCCCAGACCCACGGAAACGCCGGCATGCCTCCCAAACCGCTATTCGATCTGTCCGAGGTCGACCCGGACCACCTGATCGCCACCCGCGACGAGATTTATCAGGTCAATCCCCACGATTTCGAGTTCCGCCAGTTGGACGGCATCTGCCTGCTCGACTACGACCGGGGCATTATCGCCGGTGTGCGGAACGTCCGGGAAGACGAGTTCTGGGTCCGGGGGCACATCCCCGGCAGGCCGATCTTCCCCGGTGTGCTGATGATCGAGGCCGCCGCCCAACTCGTCAGCTACTTCGTCATGAAGCAGACACCCGACAAGGGCTTCCTGGGCTTCGGGGGCGTCGAAGGCGTCAAGTTCCGCGGCGCCGTCGTCCCGGGCGACCGCATCATCATGCTGGGCAAGCTCCTGGAAATCCGCTCGCGCCGCATCAGCGGCATGACGCAGGCGTTCGTCAACGGACGCCTCGCCTACGAAGGCGTCATCACGGGCATGTGGATCTAGCCCGGTGTTTCACCACAGAGGCACAGAGAACACAGAGGGAAGAAGACAGCGTTTCGCTATGCGACGGTCTCTCCGTTCGCGTCCGCATTCGCTATTCGGTATTCGCCGTTTCTTCCCCTCCCGTTCCTCCGTGTCTCTGTGGTCAGTGCCGTTTTCAGACTAGCCTCCGGGCGCCCGGGGCGAAGACATGGCCGACTGGATGAGAATGTTCGACGGGCATCTGCCTGTCGCCCCGCCCCTCTCGGAAGAGCACCTCCACGATATCCCCGCCAAGCGCGGCGTTTTCGCGCTGCTGGCCGACGACGACAAGCCCATCGTCCTGCTGACGGCGGCCGACATCCGCGCCCGCATCCGCCACCGCCTGCAGCATCCCGAGCCCGACCACCGCGGGCGGACCGCCGACCTGAGGCAGATCACCCGCAAGGTCGTCTACAGGCTGGCGGGAAGCTACTTTGAGACCGATCTGCAGTATCTCGAAATCGCCCGCAGGATGCACCCGCGGGCGTGGCGGTCGCTGGTGGCGTGGAAGCCGGCCTGGTTCGTCCACGTCGACCCTGACGAGCCCTTCCCGCACTTCGCTCGTACGCGGGAGGTCTTCGCGGCTGCGGGGAGGTACGTCGGGCCCTTCCCGTCCGGGCGCGACGCGGGCGCGTTCGTCGATGTCCTGCAGGATGCGTTCGACCTCTGCCGCGACATCCGCTGCCTCCGCCAGGTGCCCCACGCCCAGCCCTGCCCGTACCTGCAGATGAACCGCTGTCTGGGCCCCTGCTGCGGGGAGATCACGATGGAGGCGTACCGGGAGGTCGTCGCCCGGGCGGCCGACTTCGCAGCCGGGCGGCGGGACGACTTCCAGGATGAACTGAAGCGTCAGATGGCCGCCGCATCCAGGGAGTTGGCCTTCGAGAAGGCGGCGAGCATCAAGACGCGCCTGGAGAGGCTCGCAGCGTTCGATTCCCCGGCGTATCGGCACGTCGCGCCGGCTGGCGCATTCCGCTTCCTGCTCGTTCAGCAGGGGCTCTCGCGGCGGGAGGCGCGGGTGTTCCTGGTCGACCGCGGTCACGTGGCGGCCGGTCGGGACCTGGACTACCCCTTGCAGCCCCGCCAGCTCGCCGGCGCCTGCTCGCGAATGGCGACGCACTGCACGCGGCAGCGGTCCGACGACGCCGATCCGTGGCGCATGGGGCTCGTGGCGCGGTATCTGCTGTGCAGCGATCGGCGGCGGGGCGTGATCCTGCGGTGGGACGAGGGCGTGACCCCTCAGGCGCTGGGCGAGGCGATTGAACAAGCGACGGACGATCTGAAGCTTCGGGCGCCGAAGAAGCGGAAGAAGAAAGACGACGCCGAGAGGCAAGCCAGACCCGACGCGAAAACGGACGGGGACGCAGCGACGG
This sequence comes from uncultured Planctomycetaceae bacterium, assembly GCA_964512215.1. GTDB lineage: Bacteria > Planctomycetota > Phycisphaerae > SM23-33 > SM23-33 > CAZEJA01. The sequence continues at coordinate 1,999 of CAZEJA010000298.1, read as the reverse complement.
ACGCGCCGTAGCTTTCGGAGCATGGTATGTAGAGGGGCGCGGGGAGTATAATGCCCCACGAGGCGGAATGAGCAATATCCTGCAAGCCATCCTGGAACACCTGCCGCGCCGACGGCGGCGGTTCTGGCGCTACGTCTCGCCGCAGCGCCGCGGCGTGGCGTGGGTGGTGCTGGCGCTGCTGCTGACGGTGCTGTACGGCTACTGGTACCTGACCAACGACGCCCGCATCGCCGCCCAGGCCGAGCAGTATCTCAGCAAGATCACCGGCTGCGACGTCCAGATCCGCGGCGCCACGTTCCGCCTGTTCGGGGGCATCGAGCTGGACGGCGTCCGCGTGCGCATCCCGGACGACCACTCGCCCGATCCGTTCTTCCAGGCCCGCCAGGTCGTCCTGGCGCATCGCCCGTGGGGGCTGGTCCTGCGCCAGCGGCTCGAGCCCGTCGAGATCGTCTGCGTCGACCCGGTCGTGACGCTCACCGTCGACGCCGAAACGGGGCAGTACACCATCCAGAAATTCCTCGCCGCCCAGCCGGAGCGAAAGCAGTTCCTGGAGGCCGGCGACTGGCCCAAGCCCGCCCTGATCGCGCGGGACCTGCTGCTGCGTCAGCCCGCCGGCGAGATGGAAATGCACCTGTCCGTGCTGCCCGCGGGGGGTTGGGCCTACACCGTCAGCTTCGAAGCCGACCGCCCCGCCGGGGCCGGTCCGATCTTCTGGTCCTTCCAGTATGACGTCGCGACGGGCGCCTTTACGTCGCACGAAGGCGAGGTGCCCGACCTGGCCCGCCTGGACCGGGCCCTGCCGGCGGAGTACCAGCGACTGCGCGAGCGCTACAACATCCGGGGCAAGGCCCGCCTGAAGCGTCAGGCGGATACCGCCCCCGACGGCGGAGGCGTGGAAGTCGAGCTGGTCGACGTGTCGATCACGCTGCCGCCCGATGAGGGCGGGCTGGACCTCGCGGGCGTGCGGGGAACGCTGCGGTTCGGGGCGCAGGGGCTGATCCTGCACGACATCACCGGACGGATCGTGCAGGCCGGCGACGCGGAGTTCACGCTCTCGGGGCGTTACAACGAGTACACCACCGACAGCCCGTTCCGCGTCGAAGCGACCATTACGGGCATGTCCATCCCCGACGGCGAGGGCATTGAGGGCGAGGCGAGCGAGCACTTCCGCAGGTTCCACCGCCGCCTGAGCCCGGACGGGAAGCTCGACCTGAGCGTGGTCGTCGAGCGGACCGAAGGCAAGCCGGCGACCTACCGCGGCGAGGCCCGCCCCCGGGGCATGTCGCTGACGTACGCCTTCTTCCCCCTCGCCGTGAAGAACGTCACCGGAACGGTCGCCTTCTCGCAGAAGGGCATCGACATCCGCGAACTGACCGGGCGCCGCCACGACGGGACACTCCGCCTGACGGGGACGGTGCGGGGCGATTTCGACTATGACGTGACGATCCGCGGCGACGGCATCCCCCTGGATGAGCAGCTCGGCGGCGCCCTGCCCCGGAGCATGCGCGGCATCTGGCGGACGCTGCAGCCGACCGGCACGATGGGCCAGGCCGTCGCCCACGTCCGGCGGGCGGGCAAGCAAGCGAAAGAACTCGTCGACGTGGACCTCTCGCTGGACGGTCGCGCGTCGATGGCCCACCGCGTGTTCCCGTATCGGCTGGAGCAGCTCCGGGGGCAGGTGACCTTCAGCGGGGAGAAGGTGCGGATCTCCCACCTGCACGGGCGGCGCGGGGCGATGGACTGCACGCTGGTCGGCACGGTCGACAACGCCTCCAGCAAGACGCCGGACCTGGACCTGACGATCACCGCCCGCAAGATGCCGCTGGACAAGACGCTGGCCGACGCCCTGGACGCGCCGTCGCGGCGGGCCCTCGAGACGCTGCACGCCAAGGGCATCGCGGAGACGGTGACGGGCTACCTCAGGCAGTCGGCGGGCAAGAAGCTGACCTGGGACATCACCGCGAACCTGAAGGGCGTTTCGATCCGCCCGGACGACTTC
>CAZEJA010000297.1:0-4552 GCA_964512215.1 uncultured Planctomycetaceae bacterium | reverse complement strand
GCACGTCCAGCCCGATCGACAGGCAGATGTTCTTGAACTCGGTGCGGTCTTCAGCGCGGTGGATGACCTCGCGCGTCGCGCCGATCATCTCGACGTCAAACTTCTCCAGGATGCCGGCGTCGGCGATGGCGACGGCGGTATTCAGTCCCGTCTGCCCACCCAGCGTCGGCAGCAGCGCGGCGGGGCGTTCCTTCTCGATGATCTTCGCGACGGCGTCGGGGGTGATGGGCTCGAGGTACGTTCGGTCCGCGAATTCCGGGTCGGTCATGATCGTCGCCGGGTTGGAGTTCACCAGCACGATCCGGTAGCCCTCCTCCCGCAGCGCCTTGCACGCCTGCGTGCCGGAGTAGTCGAACTCGCAGCCCTGCCCGATCACGATCGGGCCCGAGCCGATCAGCATGACGGTCTGAATGTCGTCCCTGCGCGGCATCCTTGTCGGTCCTGTCCAAGTAGTCGGAGCGGCCGGGCTTTCCCTTTCCGTGGCCGCAAATTCGGGGCACCATACCACAGCCGACCGCCCCTCACAAGGCGCAACGCCCCAACGCCCGGGGTTTTGTCCTCGGTGGGTGCCCCGGACCCCAGGCTTGTCCGGCCGGATTGCGTCGTGTCAACGAGCCGCGACCGCCAGGGAGCGGGGCAGCGGCGGTCTATCCGAGAATGGGCAGTTCCCGCTCCCTCGCGGTCGCGGCTCGTTCGCCACACCGACGTTCCGACACGAAAAGCGTCCAGACGCTCGCCTTTGCTCCCGGCGGCGGTTATTCTCTCCGTCGCCTGCAGCGCGACGACGATCCGGCCGATAGAGAGACCATCGCCTTGCGGGCGAAGAACCTGTAATGAGCAAAGAGTACTCCGTCGAGACATGTCGCGCGTTGGCGTCCCGGTTCCGTGAAGCGGACGTGCTGCGCCCGCTCCGCGTCGAGCGGTATGACCCGGGCGACGAGCTGACGTTCGACGTCACGGGCGTGGCGCCCGCGCATCCGGCTCGCGTGTCGCTGCAGGTCGAGAAGTTCGTCGGGGGCGGTTTCGCGGGGCAGGTCTATCGCGTACAGGTCACGTCCATCGAGGCCGCCGACGGGGACATCCCCGGCCTGGCCGTCGGCGGGACGTATGCGATGAAGATCCTCGTCCCGCCCTCGCGGGGCTCGAAGTTCTTCCGCAACGTGATCTATCGGCTCGGCTTCCAGGGGGCGTTCTCGCTGCAGGTGAACCCCGCCGCCGCCCGGGCCGGGGCGCTGTGGCAGAAGTTCATCCGCCGCGCCGCGGCGCTGAAGTTCGGGCGCGAGCAGGCCGTGGTGGACATCCTCGCGACCTTCGTGGACCCCGCGCTGGGCAGTTGCGGGGAACTCAGCGAGTGGGTCGACGGGCGGACGTGGCGTTTCGAGGTCGACGACCATCTCGACCTGCTCAAGAAGTGGCGCCGCGGCAAGGCCGTCGACGAGACGCGCCTGGGCTCGGGCGAGTACCGCGCGAAGAAGCAGTTCATGACCGACTTCGTCGACCTGCTGCACGAGCTGGGCGCCCACGAGTTCGCCCGCCAGTACGAATGGTCCACCTGCAAAAGCCAGCCCAACTGCCTCAAGCGCAGCGACGCCGGCGAGGATCCCGCCGCGGGCCTGACGGCCGTCGACTTCCGGGCCGGGCTCGCCCTGCTGCCCTACCTGCCGATGAGCCCGGGCGACTTCAAGCTGATCGGGAAGGGAATCGCTCGGGGCAGCCTGGTGCAGTTCGACCGCGGCAACCTGCGCACACTGCAGCAATACGTCGACGCCCACGCCGACCACTTCGCCGATATGACCGGCGCGCTGACCGAACTGGAGCAAGCAGAGCGCGAGTACCGCGACTCCCTGCCGGACATCACGCACAACCACATCCGTCTGCTGTACGACGGCAAGCTCTGGTCGACGATCGCCGACGCCGACGCGACGAGCTGGCGGATCCGCAACATCGCCGACCCGCCCGCCGCCGAGCGCCTGCGCCGGAATCGTCTGACGTTCTTCGTGTTCTGGCTGCTCGGGGCGATTCCTCTGCTCGGCAAGGGCATCCGGACGCTCTGGGCCCGCGCCGACAGCCGCCGCCACTACGGGAAGATGCTGACGAGCTGGGGCTACTTTCTCCGCGCGATGCGCGCTCACCGCGCGGAGAAGGTCATCGGCTGGCACCGTCGCGGGCGCGTCGGCGCCGAGAGGGCCGAGAGAATCGCCGCCGGGCCCGTGCGCTTCTTCGCCCACACGCTGCTGTCGATTCTCCCCGCGGGCCTGCACCGGTCGCTGACCGACTGGACCCATACCCGCGCGAAGCTGTCCTACATCTTCGTCCGCCCGGTGCGCCTGTACTTCAACGCCGCCGCTCGCGAACAGTGGCTGCGCGACATGATCGCCGAAGGGCGCCGCCACCACATGCTCAGCGACGAGGACGCCGCGATCATCGAGTCGCAGATCAACGAACCGTTCATCCAGAAGTACCTCAAGAGCCTCGCCGTCCACGTCTGCACGCTGCCCGTCACGCAGATCGTCTCGGTGGCCATCGCGGCGTGGTACTACATCACCCACCCCGAGATGCCGGAGGGCGAGCGGTGGGCCGCCGTGGGAATCATCCTCGGCGCTTTCCAGGTCGTCCCGATCTCGCCCGGGTCGCTCGTCCGCGGGCTGTACGTGCTCTACCTCGTCATCCGCGAGCGCGACTTCAAGAACTACAACATCGCCGTCTTCCTGGGGTTCTTCAAGTACATCGGGTACCTCGCGTTCCCGATCCAGATGGCCTACCACTATCCGGCGCTGGCGCGCTTCATGGCCGGACACTGGGCGACGGGGGCGGTGCACATCGTGCCCGTTTTCGGCGAGCGAGGGGCGCTGCTGGAGCACGCGGTGTTCAACGTGTTCTACAACCGCCCGCTCACGCTGCGACGCAGGATGGGCCACCGCGCGGAGCGCCGCGCGAAGCTGCCCGCGCGGTCGCTGCACCTCGTGCCCTGTTTCCTGCTCGCCGCCGCGGCGGCCGTGGGAGTCGACTGGATCTGGATGCAGGCGGGATGGGGACTGCCCACGCTCAAGCAGGCATGGTGGGCGGTCCTGCTCGCCCCCCTGCTGGCCGGGGCGGTGGTTACCATCTGGGCAGGCAGCACGCCCACCCTCCGGCGCATCGCCCTGTCAGCCGTCAGCGGTCTGCTGACCGGCCTCGCCTACACCGGCATTCACACCGCCCTCGCCGTTGGCGACCAGGCGATCGAGATGACCGCCCTGTTCAAGGACATCGCCTGGAACGCCTTCTTCTTCACCCTCACCGCCGCAGTCGGCGCCATCCTCGCAGAACTGACCGTCTTCGGAAACGAGCATCCCGATTGACGATTGTCGATTGGGGGAAGGACGCAAACGCGAAGGAGCCGCGACCGTCAGGGAGCGGAACGCAGTACCTCGCCGAGAGGCAAGCCGACGGGGCGTTCCGCCAAGGGATTGTGTCCTGTGTGGAGCCATGGGGGAGGGCTCCAACCGTCGTGCCCGTGGCCGCCAACACGCTCCCCAGCCCGTTTCAACGGGCTTCCCGCACTGCCGGGGCTGAAGCCCCTGATGTTGGCGGAGGGCACGCTACGATACCACGCCTGAAGGCGTGGCCCATGCAGTCCCCCCGGCTGTGCCCGCCACGGGAGAAACAAGCGCCGCGGGGCGCGCGCTGTGCCCCGCGGCGTATCGTGTCATCGCAGTCCCACTATCTCTCCACGACCTTGAGTCCCTTGGGAATCCGGTAGAACTTGAAAATCGTCCGTAGAGCCGCGCCTCGCATCCGGACGCCCTGGGGCTCCTCGATCCAGAACCGCAGCGTGCCGTCCTTCAGCTCCTGGCGGAACTTGCCGAAGGGCGGGCCGCCTGTGTGCAGGAGAACGACGACCAGATCGTTCTTCGAGAAATCCATCTTCTCCTCGACACGGTCGGCGATCAGCTTGCTGACCTCCGCGGACTTCGGGCGCGGCTTCAGGGCGAACTGGGCGTCGGAGAACTTGATCAACTCGTCACGACTCTTGAAGTGCCTGATCGCGCTGCCCGTCGTGTTCGGGGACTTCGCCCCGAAGATGTACCGCCAGTCCGACAGGTTGGACCCGAGCACGTCCTTGTGAATACCGCCGGTCTTGGTGGTGAAGGACGTGATGTCCTTCTCGCTGACCGGCGCCTTGCCGCCATCGACCTTCCCGGGCTTGGTGGTCGGCTTGTCTTCCTTCTTCTCGGTCTTCTCCAGCTTGGTGATCGGCCTCTGCGGAGCCGACGAGCCATTCCTTGTCACGTAGTTGTGGTCCCACGAGAGCAGGACGCGGTCGCCCCGGGTCAGGCCCTTGATGGTCTCGTTGAGCTTCGGATCCCCTTTCGGCTTCTTGTGGAAGTCGCTGATCTGGATCCGCTTGTCCTCGGCCTTCGCATCGCCATACTTGCCCGGCTTTTCGTACTTCAGGTACTTCTCGATCTTGAAGATGGCGAACTCCCCGGAGCTGCCGCAGTTCTTGGGGCAGCGGCCAATGGTCCTAAGTTAAGCGGTAAGGAGTGGTGTATCAACGAATAAGAACAGG
>CAZEJA010000296.1:0-4560 GCA_964512215.1 uncultured Planctomycetaceae bacterium | reverse complement strand
GACGACGAAGGACTGGCGCGAGGTGATCGCCCGCCGCGACATCGATGCGGTGATGATCTCCACGCCGGACCACTGGCACGTGCCGATGTCGGTCGCAGCCGTCCGGGCGGGCAAGGACGTGATCTGCGAAAAGCCCACGCTGACGATCGCCGGGGGGCGCATCCTGGCCGATACTGTTGAGCAGTGCGGGGCGGTGTTCCAATTGTCCACGGAGGACCGGTCGATCGGCGTCTACCACCGCATGGCCGAGCTGGTCCGCAACGGGCGGATCGGACGGTTGCAGCGCATCCACGTGGGCCTGCCGGGCGGTCCGAACAGCCCGGGCGACCCCACGCCGCTGCCCGTGCCCGAATCACTGGACTGGGACATGTGGCTGGGCCCCGCGCCGTGGCGGCCCTACTGCAAGTTCGGGCGGAATCGCTGCCATTACGACTGGCGGTGGATCTCGGACTACTCGGGCGGGGAGCTGACCGACTGGGGCGCGCACCTGGTCGACACCGCCCAGTGGGGCAACGACACCGAACGGACCGGGCCCGTGACGGTCGCGGGCACCGGCAAGCGCCACGCCAAGGGCCTGTACGACTCGTACTACCAGTTCCGCGTGACGTACACGTACGCCAACGGCGTGGAGATGGTCATCGACAGCAGCGGCCCGAGCATCCGCTTCGAGGGCACGGAGGGCTGGGTCGGCAACAGAAGCTGGCGGCCGCCCCTGCAGGCGAGTTCCCCGAAGATCCTCGCCTCCGTGATCGGCCCGGGCGAGACGCACCTGTTCACCTGCCCGGCCGGCGAGCACCGCAACTTCCTCGACTGCGTCAAGACGCGGCGCGACCCGTACTTCCCCGCGGAAATCGGACACCGCTGCTGCTCGGTCATGCACATCGGCAACATCGCGATGAACCTGGGACGCAAGCTCCGCTGGGACCCCGCCGCCGAGAAGTTCCCTGGCGAACCCGCGGCCAACCGCATGCTGTCCCGCGCCATGCGCGAGCCCTGGCGCCTCTAGGCCCGCCCCCACAAGCAGCACATCCCGCCTTGTCCCGCCCCGTCGGGATGGTTTACACTATGCGGACCCGCCCGCCGCGCAGGGCGGAAACCGTGTCGGTATCGAACCCAACACAGGAGCAGCCACGCGATGAAGAAGCACACACTCACCCGACGCCAGGTCCTCGCCGGCGCCGCCGCAGGCGCCGCGTACTCCGTCGTCCCCTCGAGCGTTCTCGGCGCGAACAACCGCGTCAACGTCGCCGTCATCGGCATGGGCGGCCGCGGACGCGGGCACGCGAAGTCCTTCGACAAGATGGACGGCGTGTCGGTGATCGCCGTCTGCGACGCCGACAGCAAGCACATGTCCAGCCCCAAGGATGCCAAGAAGTTCGTCGACATGCGCCGCATGCTGGAGATGAAAGAGATCGACGCGACCGTCATCGCCACGCCGAACCACTGGCATGCCCTGGCGGCGATCCTGTCCTGCCAGGCGGGCAAGCACGTCTACGTCGAGAAGCCCGTCAGTCATAACATCTGGGAAGGCCGGAAGATGGTCGAGGCCGCCCGGAAGTACAAGCGCGTCGTGCAGGCGGGCACGCAGCAGCGGTCGTGCCCCGCGACACAGGCGTGCGCCAAGGACGTGCAGGCCGGCAAGTACGGCAAGGTGCTCTGGGTACACATGAGCAGGCTTGGCACCCGCGCCCCGATCGGCAAGGTCGACGGCCCGCAGCAGCCGCCCGAGAGCGTGGACTACAATCTCTGGTGCGGACCGGCGCCGAAGACGCCGATCCTGCGGAAGAAGTTCCACTACGACTGGCACTGGCAGTGGAACTGGGGCGACGGCGAGGTCGGCAACTGGGGCCCGCACTACATCGACGACCTGCGCCACATCCTGGGCTGGGACGACGTGCCGACGAACATCATCGCCGCGGGCAACCGCTGGTGGGACGACGACGGCGAGACGCCGAACGTGCAGTTCGCGGTCATGGAGCACCGGGGCGTGAAGGTCGTCGCCGACGTCCGCAACATGAAGAACGGCGTGTACCTGGGCAGCCGCGGCGGCAACCACATCCAGTGCGAAGACGCCGTGATCAAGATCGCCCGCGGCGGCGGCTGGGTGTACGACAAGAAGTTCGAGAAGAAGGTGCACCAGTACAAGGGCAACGGCGGGCGGGACCACGCCCCGAACTTCATCAAGGCCGTCCGGGCGGGCAACCCCGACGGGCTCGCCTGCGAGATCGAGATCGGGCACCAGAGCACCGCGATGTGCCACCTGATCAACATCGCCCTGCGCCTGGGCAAAGAAGCGACGGTCGATCAGGTCCGTTCGAGCCTGTGCACGCACAAGGACGCCGCCGACACGCTCACGAGCATCCTCGAGCAGCACAAGAAGAACAACGTGGACCTGAAGGCCAAGCCCTTCCTGCTGGGCCCCGCCCTGACGTACGACAACCAGAAAGAGCAGTTCACGGGCCCGTGCGCCGAGGCGGCCAACAAGCTCGTCCGCCTCGAATCCCGCAAGCCGTTCATCGTGCCCGAGAAGGTGTAGGTTACGCGGCGGTGCGGGCGGGCAGGGAACGCATCGTCAACGCGGATGCAAAGGTGAGAGGTGAGAGATGAAAACAGCGCCGCCGCGTCGCGGAGCCTAACCTCTAACCTCTAACCTATGGCCCCGATACAGTTGAACATCCAACACCGGCAGTAGCCTCGATTCACTGGAGATCTCGCCATGAAGACCCGGGTAGTGCTCACACTCGTGCTGGTCCTGTCGATCGCCGCAACCTTCGCCCCCGCCGCGGAGGGCAAGCTGAAGGTGTTGATCGTGGACGGGCAGAACAATCACAAGTGGGCGGCTACCACACCGGTGATGAAGGAGGTCCTGCTCGCGTCGGGGCGGTTCACGGTGGACGTGGCCACCTCCCCGCCGAAGGGCAAGCCGATGGATTCCTTCAAGCCCGACTTCGCCGCCTACGACGTGGTGGTTTCGAACTACAACGGCGATAGCTGGTCGAAGGACACGCAGAAGGCGCTGGAAGACTACATGTCCGGCGGCGGCGGGCTGGTCATTCTCCACGCGGCGGACAACGCGTTCGGCAAGTGGCAGGCGTTCAACGAGATGATCGGCCTGGGCGGCTGGGGCGGGCGGAACGAGAAATCAGGGCCCTACGTGTACTGGAAGGACGGCAAGATCGTGCGTGACACGTCCCCAGGGCGCGGTGGGTCGCATGGGAAACAGTGTCCGTGGGTGATGGAGACCCGCGAGAAAGACCATCCCATCATGGCCGGTCTGCCCCAGACGTGGATCCACGCCAAGGACGAGCTGTACTGCAAGCTCCGCGGGCCTGCGAAGAACCTGACGGTGCTGGCGACGGCGTATTCCGACAAGAAGACGGGCGGGTCCGGGCGTCACGAGCCGGCCCTGATGACGATTCGCTACGGCAAGGGCCGCGTCTTCCACACGGTCATGGGGCATGCGACCCAGCCGATGATGTACTGCGTGGGGTTCATCGTGACGTTCCAGCGCGGCACGGAATGGGCGGCGACGGGCAAGGTGACACTGACGGATGTGCCCGCAGATTTCCCGACGGCCGACAAGGAGAGCGTGCGGGCCAAGATCGCCGCCGCGGCGATCGGGTCGGCGAAGGCGATCGAGCCGATCCGCGGCGCCGACTTCAGCGCGTTCCGTGGCCAGACGGGCGCCTGGGTGATGGCGGGCGAGGTCTCCAAGGACGCCACCAACGAGAAGAAGCTCGCGTGGAAGCCCGGCACGGGCGCCGTGGTCAACGGCCCGACCGGGCGGACGAAGAACCTGTTCACGAAGGCCGAGCACGGCGACTGCGTGGCCCACATCGAGTTCATGGTCCCCAAGGGCTCGAACTCGGGTGTGTACTTTCAGGGGCGGTACGAGATCCAGGTGTTCGACAGTTGGGGCGTCGCGGAGCCCAAGCACAGCGACTGCGGGGGCATCTACCAGCGCTGGCGCGGCGGCAAGGTCGCGCCCGGTACTCAGCGCGGCTACGAGGGTCGCCCGCCGAAGGTCAACGCGTCGAAGGCCCCGGGCGAATGGCAGACGTTCGACGTGATCTTCAAGGCTCCGCGTTTCGACGCCAGCGGCAAGAAGACCGCCAACGCGGTCTTTGTGAAGGTCGTGCACAACGGCAAGGTCATCCACGAGAACCAGGAAGTGACCGGCCCGACCCGTGCGGCCGCCTTCGGCGACGAGAAACCCCTGGGCCCCATGATGTTCCAGGGCGACCACGGCCCCGTCGCCTACCGCAACGTCCGGATTACGACAAAGTAACGTGTGCCACGCTCAAGCGAAGCTTGGGCGTGCGGGGGGACGAGCCCCCGAAGGGGGCGGCAGATCGTAGCCCCGGGCGTGAGCCCGGGGAATGCCTCGTCTCCCAAGACAAGAGCCCCGAAGGGGCGGCAGAACGCGCGTGCTCGCAATTCTGCCGCCCCTCCGGGGCTCAATGCTTTGGAGGCTTACCCCGGGGGCTGACGCCCCCGGCTACGATCTGGTCCGAACCGGGTACATAGGTAACAGTTTGTACCGGGCACATGGGTAACACA
>CAZEJA010000295.1:0-4566 GCA_964512215.1 uncultured Planctomycetaceae bacterium | reverse complement strand
AACCGGAGCCGACTCTACCCCACGGCGATGTCCACCAGCCTGTTCCAGGTGCTGACTGTGCAGTCGCCGACGAGCCCGAACACGAACAACACGTCGGCCTGGATCGACGGGACGGCTTTGGATGTGGACACCACGTCCGCGCAAGCCATCGACACGGGAACAGCGGGCTATCGCCTGGCCGGTGGAACCGGCGGCAACCCCGGCGGATCGCTTAACGGGCACGTTGCCGAGATCCTGGTCTACGAGCAGGCGCTGAACGCTACGGAACGCGCCGAGGTCGAAGAGCACCTGATGGAGAAGTACCGGCTCCGCACACAGGGCATCGCGGCTCCCGAGAAGCCGGTCAAGGTCTTCCTGCTGGGCGGGCAGTCGAACATGGCCGGGCAGGGCGCGACCAGCGAACTGGACACCTTGCGCCCCGCACTGGACGGCGAGCAGGCCGACGTAGGCATCTGGCAGAACCAGAACAACGCAGCCAACACCAACACCGGCTGGGAGACGCTCAAGCCAGGGCAGGGCTCCACCACCAGTCGATTCGGCCCGGAGCTGTCGCTGGGACGCGCGCTGGCCGACGCGTATCCCGATCACCAGATTGCCCTGATCAAGTACGCCGAGGGGGGCACGAACCTCGACGAGGAGTGGGACCCCAAGGACACGGGCGGCAGCGCGTACATGTACGACGGGTTCCTCGAGTCGATGGGCAACGCGCTGGCGAACCTGACGGCCGACGGGCTGAGCTTCGAGATCGCGGGCATGTTCTGGATGCAGGGCGAGCGCGACGCCAAGTTCGCCGGCATGGCGTCGCGGTACGAGGACAATATCGAGGATCTGATCGCCGCCGTCCGGGCCCAGACGGGCGAGGCGGACCTGCCCTTCATCCTGGGGCGCCTGGCCGACGATCTGGACACGGATGATTACCCCGAACTGGCCGTCGTCCGCGCCGCCCAGGCCGCCGCGGCGGCCGGCGATGACATGGTCTGGATGGTGGACACCGACGCGTTCGAAATGAAGCCGGACAATCTGCACTTCAACGCCGCAGGGCAGTTGGCCATGGGCGACGCCTTCGGTGAGACGTTCATCAACATCCCCGAGCCTGCCACACTGTCCCTGCTGGCCCTCGGCGGGCTGGTCCTCGTGCGACGCAGGCGAGCAAGGGCCTGAGTCTACCGGGTTGCCCGACTATTTCCGGTTCTCGATGCGGTAGAGGGCGGAGCGGGTGCGGACGTAGAGGGCATCGCCGACCACGGCGGGTGAGGCCATGCAGCCGTCTTCGAGCTTGTTGGTGGCGAGTTTCTCGAACTTCCGGCCGGGGCGGATGACGATGCACGTACCTTCGTGGTCGAAGAAGTAGATGCGCCCGGGGGCGACGATGGGGGAGGCGGAAAACGCCCCGCCCACCTTCTCCCGCCAAAGGCGCTTGCCCGTCTTGACGTCGCTGCAACTCATCACGCCGCGGTCGCTGACGAAGTACATCAGTCCATCCACCGCCGCGGGGGAGGACTTGATGGGCATGTCGGCGGTGAGCGTGTAGGCGACGTGCGACCTGGTCACGTCGCCTCGCCCGTCCGGGCGGACGGCCATGAGTCTCGGCTTGGAGAAGCCGCTGTTGACGAAGATCATGCCCCCCGCGTAGATCGGGCGCATGGCGGTCGAAAAGCCCCGGTCGTAGCGGACTTTCCACACTTCCTTGCCGCTCTCGACGTCGTAGGCGAACGCGGCGCCCGCGCCGTCGGAGACCACCAACTTCTTCCCGCCGACGTCGATGACCGTCGGCGTGGCGAAGGCCTTGCGCATCACCGTGGACACGCCGCTGAGGTCGATACGCCGGGAGGTCTTCCACAGCGTCTTGCCCGTCGTCTTGTCCAGGGCGGTCACGAACCGCACGTCAATGCCGTCGAACGTCAGGATCAGCCGCTCGCCCGAGATGACGGGCGAGGAGCCCGGGCCTACTTCGTGGTCGCACTTGATGTCGCGCCGAGACCAGATCGTCTTGCCGGTCTCGGTGTCCAGGCAGGCCGTGCCGTAGCTGCCGAAGTGCACCCACACGCGCCCGGCCTCGACGACGGGCGTGGGCGAGGCGTGCGAGTTGAGGGGGTTGAGTTTCATGGGCTTGTCGACGTCGAAGACTTTGATGTCGTGGACGATCTTCCCGCTGTCGCGGTCGATGCAGACGGCCGACAGCGTCTCGCCGTCCTTCGGCGCGTCGGTCAGCCAGATCTGCTTGCCCTGGATGACGGGCGAAGACCACGCCCGCCCGGCCAAGAGGGTCTTCCAGGCGATGTTCTTCGACTCGTTCCAGGTCAGGGGCAGCTTCGTCGCGTCGGTCTGCCCGTCACCCGTCGGTCCGCGAAACTCCGGCCAGGTGTCGCCCGCGACGGCCGGCAGGGCGACGAGAAGGAGGGCGGCTATGCAGATCATTCCTCGCATGGGTTGCTCCAGTGGGGCTAGGTCTTCACGTGCTTCAGCCACGGGTCGTCGGTCTTCTCCAGCCACCCGACGAGATGCTCGGTGATGAGCTTCCGGACCAGCTTCTTGTCGGCGGCCAGGTTCTTCTTCTGGTACGGGTCGTCCTTGCGGTCGAACAGGAGGATCTTGTCCGGCTGGCCGGGCGCCTTGTTGATGGCGAGTGTGTAGCGATGCGTGCGGACGCCGCGCCAGCCCGTGTCGGGGTGGTCGTAGGGGATCTTGAGGTACAACTGCGAGTCCGGGCGATCGCCCTCGCCGGTGGTGAAGAGCTTCGCGTGGCTGACGCCCTGGATCGACTTGTCGATCAACCCGCCGAGACCCATCAGGTCCAGCAGCGTCGGGTAGATGTCCGGTGTGGAGACCAGCAGGTCGTCGCGACGCGGGCGGATCCGCTTCGGGTAGCGGATGAGGAAGGGGGTCCGCATCGATTCCTCGTACGGGTTGTTCTTCGTAATCTGGTTGTGGATGCCCAGGCAGTCGCCGTGGTCGGACGTGAACAGGACGATGGTGTCGTCCTTGACGCCCGCCTGCTCGAGCGCCTTCAGGATGCGCCCGAACTGCTCGTCCACGCCCGTGATCATCGCGTAGTAGTTGCGGATGTTCTGGCGGTAGCGCTTGCCGTACTTCTCGTTAGCGGGGGGGATGTTCGGCCGTGCGAACAGCTTCTCATCCGAGACGTTGCGGTACGGCTCGAGGTACTTCTTCGGGAACTGGGTGTAGGGCGTGTGGGGCGGGTTCATCGAGACGACCAGCGCGAAGGGCCTGGACGCGTCGCGGAGTTTTCCGCCCTTGTTGCGGATGTACTGGACCGCCAGGTCGGCTTCGTGCTCGGGGCCCCACTGATCGACCTTGAGGCGATCGTCGCGCTTCATGTCGGTCGTCCAGTATTGCGGGCTCATGTGCTGGTCGTACGTCCCGTAGGCGTGCCAGTACTGGAAGCCGTGCCGTCGCTTCGGCGGGCACCACTCGTTCCACGCGAAGTCCGGGCGGTTGTTGTAGCTCTTGACAAACGGCTTGCGAGGCCCGTCCAGGTGCCACTTGCCGATGTACCCCAGCGAGTACCCCTCCTCGCTCAGCACGTCGGACCAGCACCGCGACGCCTCCTGAAGCTCCACGTCGTAGACCGCCGTCTTGCTGGTGCAGTTGGAGAGCACTTTGTTGCGGTGCGGCCACTGCCCGGTCATCAGCATCGCCCGAAACGGGCTGCAGACGGGGTAGTTGCTGACCGCGTCCGGCAGCACAAGCGACTCGGCCGCGAAGCGGTCCAGATTCGGCGTGATGACGGGTTCTTCCTTGAGGAACCCCATCGCGGACCCGCGCATCTGGTCCGGGAAGACCACCACCAGGTTCGGGCGCCTGGGCGGCTTTTCCATCCGGGCTCGTCCTCTCCGGGCGGCGGCCGCCAGGGCCGACCCGGCTACCGCCTGCTGAAGAAACCGTCGTCGCGGCGTTTGACTCATCACAGACACCTCTTGAATGCTGGCGTTGTTCGCTTCTCCCATCCAGAACGCGGCCGGTCATTGTCCCCCGGACGCCTCCATTTCGCAAGCCTCGCCCCACGCGCCATCTGCGCGGGGCGGAAGGGGCGATCAGTCCCAGTGCGCGTCGATGATCTTCTGAATCGCGGGGTACTTCGAGTCCGTCTCGTCCAGTTCCTCCCGCGTCTGCTTCAGTTGGACCTTCATGTCCGCGATGATCTTCTTGTACTCCGGGCTCGCGTAGGCGTTGTGCATCTCGAAGGGGTCCTTCTCCAGGTCGTAGAACTCCCAGGCGACCGGCGTGTTCTTACGTCCCTTTGGATCGCAGCCGTAGAAGAAGACCAGCTTGTAGCGGTCGCTGCGGATTCCGAAGTGGGCCGGGACCTGCAGGGCGTGGGCCATGTGCATCCAGTAGCGGTAGTACGTCACCTTGCGCCAGTCGGCGGGCCTGGCGGCGCCTTTCAGCGCGGCGGCGAAGCTGCGGCCCTGCATGTAGTCCGGCGTCTTCGTGACGCCCGCCAGTTCCAGCATGGTCGGCGCGAAGTCGGTGTTGTTGATGAGCCAGTCGTTGACCGTGCCGGCCCTGATTCCCTTCGGCCAGTGGACAATGAAGGGCATGCGG
>CAZEJA010000294.1:0-4583 GCA_964512215.1 uncultured Planctomycetaceae bacterium | reverse complement strand
GCCGCTACGACACAGCCGACGACGCGGCCGACAACGCAGCCCGCGACGCAGCCGGCGACGCCCAAGCCCGACAAGCCTCTGCCCCCCACCGGACTGCCCATCGTGGATGAAGACGCGCCCGACAAGCCTGCGGTGGACGAGAAGGATTACGAGTAGGGATCGCAAGACTCCCGGGGGAGTCTGACATCCGTCGGCGCAGGTCCGCAAAATGGGTACAGGCACCTGCGCTGCGCTCCGGAGCCAGTCCCCATTCCAGCTCCGCCCAAGCCCAGCGGCTGCGCCCGCTGGGACGTCGTCACTCCCCCACCGGCGTCAATCGCAGCCCGTAGAACTTCTGCGGGGACGCGATCGGCTCCTTGTTGCCCCCGAGATCGATGCGAACGACGCCCTTGGGCATCGCGAAGGTCCCGAGAACGTCCGTGCGCCTCCTGGAAGTCTGTCCGTCGGGCGGGTCGGTTTGCCCCCGGAACGCCTTGCCGTTCGCGATCACCCGGAACGCCATGCCTTGCCCCTCGCTGGCGGGTTGGTACGTGATCTCCACTCGAACCGTCGTCGCCCTGGCGAACTTCAGCTTCCAGCGCACGGCGGCCGTTCGGGCCTCCGTCGCCGTCACCAGATCCCCCACGCCTTCCTTGATCCACCCCTTTCCGATCGATATGGCGTTGCCCGCGTCGAGCAGAAGCGGCTCCTCCGGGTTGAAGGGCAGCGCCGGGTCCCTGTTCCGCCACTTGATCGTCGGCACCTTCACGTGCGGCGGCGGGTCCGGCGGGGCCGCCCCCCCCGGCGGGCGAAGCGTGATCGACCGCAGATTCATCACGGCCTGCCCGGGCTTCGCGACCGGCCGGACCTCGAGGGACGCCTTTCCGGGCCGATCGATGTGAATCTCCCCCAGGCTCCGTCGATCGTACGTATCCCAGTGGCCCGTGGAGGTAATCGTGCCCGTGACTTCCTGATCGCCAACGATCACCCGGTACGTGCTGCCGCTGCTCCTGGGCTCACAGCCGAAGTAGATCTCCACCTCATACGTGCCCGGCGCGGCGAATTCCAGGTCCCACTGCACCCAGGCGTCCTCCTCGACCCAGTTGCCGATGTTGTCCTTCGGGCCTCCGACCTCGTACGTGATCTTCTGCCCGTGCGTCTTGGCGTCCTTCGCGTGAAGGACGATGGTCTCCGGAATCCGCGACGTGTCGACGGACTGTACGGGAGCAGGCTTGTCGGGGACCGTGGTCGGCGTCTCCACGGGGTCCCACGCGCCCTTCACGTTAAGAAGATGCGCGGGCACCTTGGGAACGGGCTTGGCCGCGACCGGCTGGGGCGGCCGGGACTTGCGGGCGGCGATCTCGCGCCGCATGATCACGAGCATGTGCGTGAGGACGACCAGCAGGAGCACCGAGACGACACCCGCGGAGCTGAAGATATACAGCGGCGCCGGCCCCAGGCCTCGGTCGATGAACTCCTCCGGCAGTTCCCAGCCGGGCGTCACGCGGAACACGAGTTGGCACGCCGGGCAGCGAAGGATGACCGATTCCTCGGAGTCCGGGTAGTGCAGGCGCCTCTGACATTTCGGACAGCCCGTGTGTACCATCAGTCGAGCGTTCTCCAAGCCGAAGGGGATGGTGCGGCCGGACCCAATATACGGCCGGATTCGCCAGGGAGCAATGAGTCAGGAAGGAACGGGAAAGGGCGCGGCCGGCATCACTTGCGCGAAGCGGAGATGTCCGTTGTCTTCAATCCGTCGTCCGATTGGCTTGTCTTGTTCTTGCGATTCCCCCGCCCCTTCTTCCTGCCGCCTCTGCGGGGCTTCTTCGGGGGCTTGGGTTTCTTCTCGTACTGCCCCTCATCGATTCCGTCCGGCCCGGGCGGCGGTGCGATGTCGCTGCCCCCGTCGGGGGCATCCGGCGTCTCGCCGGGGCCGGTGAGTGGCGTGGCGACTTCGCCCGTCGGCTCGGGCGCGGCCGGTTCATCGGCTGCGGGGGTCTTCGCGGGACCGCCGTCCGTGGCGAGCAGATACGTCACACCGGCCGCCCCGCCGACCGCCGCGATCGCCCAGGCGATCAGCAGCACCTTGGCAAACGGGCGCTTCCCGCCTGCGGAGAACGAACCGGGGGCCGCTTCTTCCCGGGTGCCGGGACGGGTCTGAAAGGCGTGGCTGCAGCCGGGACAACGCACGTGCAGCGATTGCCGCGAGTCAGGCACTCGCAGGCGGGCGTGGCATTTTGGGCATTGAGCATACGTCATGCATCGCCCTTCAGGCGGGTGTCAGAGAACGCCCCGCCACCTGCAAGTATAGGATTTGCTGTCAGTTGGGTCAATCGGAAACCCCCGCTGCGGGTGTGCCTCCGAAAGGACCTTGCTTCCGCGCGGCAGGATATTCTACAGTGAACGCACTACGCGGGAGGATGGCGCCGACGCCGAGCAGATCATGCTGCGAGCGAGCGAGAAGAAGTGGCGGCTGTTCCGTGCCTGGTCGTCCAGGCATCCGATCTGGTGCGCGTGGCAGGTGACGTACCGCTGCAACTTCCGCTGTCGGTTCTGTCACTACTGGCACGACCCGCTGGGCAAGGCCCCCGAGCCGTCGGTGGCGGACTACGCGGCCGGCGCCAGGAAACTCGCCGGTCTCGGAACGCTGATGATCTCGCTGGCCGGGGGCGAGCCGCTGTTGCGGACCGATCTGCCCGAGATTATCTCCGCCATCGGCGAATATCACTTTCCGTTCGTGACGACGAACGGCTGGTTCGTCACGCCGGACGTCGCGGGGCAGCTCATGCGGGCGGGGGCCTGGGGCGTGTCGGTGAGCATCGACTACAGCCGCCCCGAGCGGCACGACCAGCGGCGCGGCGTACCCGGTGCGTGGGAGCAGGCCTGGCGGGCGGTCGACCTGCTCAGCGCCGCCCGCATCCACAAGCACCAGCGCGTCAACGTGATCGCCGTGCTGCTCGACGACAACATCGACGAGATGGAGGCGATCTGCGAGATGGCCGAGCAGCGGGAAGCCTACTTCATGGTCCAGCCGTACGGCTTCCGCAAGACCGGCTCGCACGCCTACGCCCACAACGACGGCCCGGTCAGCCCGCGCCTGCTGGACCTGCGGCGGCGGAAGGCGAACTTCCTGTCGAATCCGCACTACCTGGCCCGCTTCGACCGGTTCCTCCACGGCGGCGTGCCCGGCTGTCGCGCGGGGCGGGGGTTCTTCAACATCGACTCCGCCGGGGACGTGGCGATCTGCGTGGAGCGCAAGAGTACGCCCATCGCGAATCTCTACCGCGACGACGTCCGCCTCGTCCGCGACCGCCTGCGAGCGGCCTCGACGGGCAACGCCTGTACGGACTGCTGGTACAACTGCCGCGGCGAAATCGAAAGCCTCTATCACCCATTGGGCGTGCTGAAGTCGCTCCCAACGCTACTGTTGGATCGCGGCGCCGCGAGGGCCCGGAGATGATTTCGGATTGCGTTGTCCCCACCTTTGCCGCTATCATGCCGCCGGCGGCCGCGGAATGCCCGGTCGGAATCCGCTATGAAGAAAGCCCTCAGCGCTAAACAAGTCGAAACCGCCCTGGACCGCCTGTACGAAGCGGTCCTCTCCGCATTGCCCCGTGACGCCCGCCTCGCCGTGGTCGGCATCCGCACGCGGGGCGAGACGCTGGCCAGCCGCCTTGCCGCCCGCCTGCAGGAGCGGGAGAATCTGTCGGTCGAGCGCGGCGTACTGGATATCACGTTCTACCGAGACGATCTGTCGCGCCGACGCGGGGTGCCCATGGTCCGCGCGACGGAGATCGACTTCGACCTCGACGACACGTGGGTTCTGCTTGTCGACGACGTGATCGAGACCGGGCGGAGCATTCGCGCCGCCCTCGACGCCCTGCACGACTTCGGACGCCCCAAGGTCGTCCGGCTCGCCGTACTCATCGACCGCGGCGGCCGGGAACTGCCCATCGCCGCCGACTTCGTCGGCGCCGCTCTGGACGTTCCCGAAGGCCGCCGCGTACAAGTCCGATTCCAGGAGAACGATGACGAAGAAGGCGTCTTCCTCATCTCGGAAGCCTGACGTTCCTGCGGCGCCCGACGAGGGCTCCGTCTGGACCCGCAAGGACCTCGTGGGCCTCGACGACCTGTCGGCCGACGAGATCATTCACATCCTCGACACCGCCGAGTCGTTCAAGGAAGTCTCCACCCGGTCGATCAAGAAGGTCCCGGCGCTTCGCGGCAAGGTGGAGGCGCTGCTGTTCTTCGAGGACTCGACCAGCACGCGGATGAGCTTCGAATTGGCCGCCAGCCGGCTGTCCGCGGACACGCTGTTGTTCACCGCGAAGGGCTCGTCGGTGGCCAAGGGCGAGACCACGCTGGATACGGTGCGGAACATCGAGGCGATGGGCGTGGACATCTTCGTGATCCGCCACGGTCAGAGCGGCGCGCCGCACATGCTCTCGCAGCGTGTCGCGGGTTCGATCATCAACGCCGGGGACGGGCAGCACGAGCATCCCACGCAGGCCCTGCTGGACATCTTCACCATGCGTCAACGCCTGGGGCGCATCGAAGGGCTGAAGATCGCGATCGTCGGCGACATCGCCCACTCGCGCGTCGCC
>CAZEJA010000293.1:0-4617 GCA_964512215.1 uncultured Planctomycetaceae bacterium | reverse complement strand
CGTTTGCACGGGTGAGTGTCAGAAGAAGCGTGACCACAGAGACACAGAGGAACAGGAGGGAAGAAACGAATGCTGAATGTCGAAGTGGAAGAGGCGTTTCGTTGGCAAGCGGCTTCTTCTTTCACTTCGACATTCGACATTCGGTGTTCGCTATTCGATATTTCTTCTCGCTGTTTCCTCTGTGCCTCTGTGGTCAACGCTGTTCGTCAGATGAACAGGTTCACGTTGCCGCCCTCGGCCTCGTTCAGGTACATCGCCACGCCGCCTTCCTCGACGCCGTCGATGAGTTCCTCCCGCTTGATGCCCATCAGGTCCATGGACATTGCACACGCGACCAGGCGGACGCCGGCGGACTGGGCGGACGCGATCAACTCGGGCAGTGGCTGGACGTTCTTGTCCCGCATGACGCCCTTCATCATCTCCGTGCCCACGCCGACCATGTTCATCTTCGAGAGCTTCAGCTTGCGGGCGCCGCGCGGCATCATCCAGCCAAACATCCGCTCGATGGGGCTCTTGCGGACCGCGACCCGCTCGTTGCGTCGCAAGACGTTCAGTCCCCAGAAGGTGAAGAACAGCGTCACCTCGCTGCCCATCGCGGCCGCGCCGTTGGCGATGATGAACGCCGCCATCACGCGATCGAAGTCGTTGCTGAACACGACGATGGTTTTGCGCTTGCCCGGCGCGGCGGCGGTCGCGACGGGGCACTCCGCAGCGCCGCCCTTCACGATGGTCGCCTGAATGCCGCCGGCCTTCGGCTCGACGCCCCGCAGCGTGTTGCCCGTGCTGCTGCACCAGGCGCCTACGTCGGCGGCGAACCCGCTGTCTGTCGCGGCGATCGTTACAGATTCGCCCGGTTGCAGCGACTCCAATTCCGTCTTGAGCTTCATGATCGGGCCCGGGCACTGCAGGCCGCGGGCGTCGATGTGCTTGACCGGCTCGGATGGCGCAGGCATGGGCTGGTTCTCCTCGACAGCGGTGACGGTTGCTTCTTCAGAGGATCGGGCGACGGCCGTCTCCAGGCCTCTGCCCGTGGCGGCCTTGTAGGTCTTGTATCCGCCCGTCAGGTTCCGGCAGCGGAAGCCGCTCTGCGACAGGATGCGGCAGGCGATGTAGCCCCGCAGACCGGCCTGGCAATACACGAGCAGTTCCTTGTCTCGCGGGATATCGTCGAGCCGATCCCGGATCTCCTCCAGGGGAACATTCATCGCACCGGGGATCGCGCCCGCGTCGACTTCGTCGGGGATGCGGACGTCCAGGACCTGCTGCCCGGCGGCGGGGTGGGTGACGTCGTCGACGTGACAGAGCGCCATGTCGCCGGCCAGGACGTTGGCCGCGACGAAACCGGCGTAGTTGACCGCGTCCTTCGCCGACCCGTAGGGCGGGGCGTAGGACAGTTCGACGTCCTGCAGATCGTGGACGGTGAGCCCCGCGCGGATGGCGGTGGCGAGCACGTCGATCCGCTTGTCCACGCCCGCCGCCCCGACGGCCTGGGCGCCGAGGAGCTTGCCGGTTTCCGCATGGAACAGGATCTTCAACGTGATCGGCGCCGCGCCGGGATAGTAGCTTGCGTGACTGGACGGGTGGACGAAGACCTTCTCGAAGGGGACGGTCCCCAGCTTGCTCAGGGCTTTCTCGTTGAGGCCCGTCACCGCGGCCGTCAGGTCGAAGACCTTGCAGACGGCCGTCCCCTGCGAGCCGCGATAGACGCTGTCACGTCCGAAGACGTTGTCGGCTGCGATGCGTCCCTGGCGATTCGCCGGCCCGGCCATCGGGATCAGGGCCTGCTGCCCGTCGACGAGGTGCGTGACTTCCACGGCGTCGCCCACCGCGTAGATGTCCGGGTCGCTCGTGCGCATGTGCTCGTCCACCGCGATGCCTCCGGTGGGCCCGATCTCCAGACCCGCCTGTTCGGCGAGGTCCGCTTCCGGGCGGACCCCGACGGCCACTACGATCAGCCCACAGGAGACCGTCTGGCCGTCGCTGAGTTCCGCCGTCAGTCCCTCGCTTTCCGCGCGGACGCTCGCGAGCGACACGCCCAACTGAACGTCCACGCCCTGCAGCGCCAATTGCTGGTGGAGCGGGGCGGCTATCTCGGGGTCGAGCGTGCCCATCACCTGGTCGGCCACCTCGACCAGCGTCACGTCGAGCCCGCGCTGCCGGAAAGCCTCGACCATCTCCAGCCCGACATAGCCGCCGCCGACCACGACCGCGCGGGCGGGGGCCTGCTCGTCCACGACCTTCTTGATCGCGTCCATGTCGCGGAGATTCCGCAGCGTGAACACGCCGGGCGAGTCGATGCCGTCAATTGGCGGCCGGAGCGGCTCGGCGCCCGGGGAGAGAATCAGGGCATCGTAGGGCTCGGCCTGCTCGGCGTCGCCCGACCGGTCGCGGACGATCAACTCCCGCCGGGTCCGGTCGATGCGGACGACCTCGGTGTTCGTCCGGACGTCGATGCGGAACCGCCGCACCATCGCGTCGGGAGTCTGGACGAGCAGCGTCTCGCGATCGGGGATGTCGCCGCCGATGTGGTAGGGCAGTCCGCAGGTGGCGAACGAGATGTGCGGGCCCCGCTCGAACAGGACGATCTCCGCGTCCTCGCTGAGGCGTCTCGCTCGCGCCGCCGCCGATGCGCCCCCGGCTACGCCGCCGACGATGAGGAGTCTCTTGCTGCGTTCCATGTCTCACTCCATGTGGTACAGGTTCTTCCGGTCGAGCTTCTGCGTCGCCTCAGGACCCGCAGTGGTTGCGGATGCACTGCAGCAGGCCGGGCAGTCGGGGCGACGCGATGCGGTAGTAGACCGTCCGCCCGCGGCGCTGGCTGTTGAGCAGCCCGCAGCTCTGCATCAGGCGGAGGTGCCCGCACGTCTGGTGGGGGGGCAGCCCGCACAGCGCCGCGATCTCATGCACCGCGAACTCGCCCTGCTGCAGCGCGTCCACAATGCGAAGTCGAACCGGGTGGGCCATCACCTTGAGACAGCCCGCCGCCTCGCTGAGGGCGTCCATCGAAAGCAAACTGGGTTTCGTCGTCATGGGTGTCACCTCGAAGTATAAATATATCGTAATATCTGGATATGTCAAGGGGATTCTCGTGACTATCGGATCGAGAGAGGAGGGGGGGTGGCGAATGTCGAATGCTGAGTGAATGCCGAATGTTGAATGAATGTTCAATGTCAGAATGCTGAACCAACATCGCCCCCGGGCCTTTGACATTGGACCTTCGACATTCACTCAGCATTCGGCATTCCCTCGGGTGCCTTCCAGGCGTCATAATCTATCCGGAGCTTAAGTTTCACGTAGTGGATGACCCACACATAGGGTAAGGTCTGGACTGCGCAAGACCTCTGAAGCTGGAAGGAACGAATGCCCAGGAAACTCGGATTGGTATGGACGATGACGCTGCTCTGTCTGTCTGGCGGACTGTTGGGCTGCAACGGGCAGTTGACTCCGCAGGCGAAGGACCTCCTTCGTCAAGGGTATGACGCTTACGGGAGGGGCGCCGACAGCGAGACGATCCAGCGCATGGATGCGTTCCTCCGGCAGAACAGCCGCTCGAACCGTGCGGATGAAGCCTACTACCTGCGCGGATTGGCGAGGTACCGTCAGGGCGATCGTCCCGGCGCCCAAGCCGACCTGAACGAAGCGCTCAGCCAGACCGAGCGGAAGGACATTCGCGTTGGCGCGAGGCTCGCGTTGGGCGAGTTGGCCTATGAAGACGGCGAGATGGCTTTGGCGGAGAACGCATACCGCCAGGCGCTGGCTGACATCGAAGCGGGACAGAAGCCCGCCGACCGCGTGTATTACCGCCTGGGGTGCATCCTCCAGCGGCAGGGGCGGTGGCGGGACGCGTCGGGACAGTTCCGGCGCCTGCGACACCATTTTGCGGACTCAGAGCTAGCCGGGCGGGCCGAGCGGCGCGTGCACTGCGATTCGTGGACGGTCCAGGTCGGGGCCTTCCGGAGCAAGTCCAGCGCCGACGAACTCGCGGCGGACCTGCGACGCCAGCGCCTGCAGGCGTTCACCCAGCCGATCACGGAGGGCGGCACGCTGCTGTTCGTCGTGCAGGTCGGGCTGTATCCGACCTACGAACAGGCCGCCGCGGCGCTGGGAGGCGTCCGCAAAATCCAGTCGGACGCCTTTGTCATAGTGACGACGAGGTGATAGGTTGAGGCCCACCGTGTCCCTCTTGCGGCGCCTGCTCCAGGTCGGTTCGATCACGCAATCCGCGGGGGTCTACGTCTCGGCAATGGCGATGCAGAAGGGGCTCGCCTTCGCGCGGGTGCTGCTGTTCGCTGCCCTGATGGCACAGGCAAAGCTCCAGTACCAGGCCTGGGCGGTGGGTGTGATGATCCTGACGATCGGCGCGCCGCTATTGACGCTGGGCAGCTCCCAGGGGGTGATGCGCTACGTCAGTCACTACGAGGCCCGGGGGCGCCTGCGGGAATTCCACCGTCGCGTGAGTAAGGGCGTGCTGCTCTGCGTGGGGATCATGACGGCCGTCGCTCTGCTTGCCAGCGGATGGGTGACGAGTTGGATCGTGTCGCCCCGCGTGGACCAGGTCGCCGTCGCCTACCGCGAGCAGTTGTGGATCTGCTGGGCGGCGCTGGGCAACGCAATGCT
>CAZEJA010000292.1:0-4620 GCA_964512215.1 uncultured Planctomycetaceae bacterium | reverse complement strand
GTCTATTCTCGCGCTGTCCCTCCGGGACAGATCAATCCGCAATCCGCAATCCGAAATGGGTTGCGCGCTCACGGTTGGGCGGGCCTTGTCTGGGGTTCTCGCGGGGGCGCCCCGCGGTATTCCCACGTATGCTCGTCGATCAGCTTGCCGTCGGGCGTGAAGACGCGCATCGTGCAGACCTCACCGTTCAGGTCGAACATGCAGTAGTGCAGGGAGGCGGTGTAGACCTGCGAGTACGGGTTCTGCCGCTTGGCGGTCTTCGACTTCGGCCGCAGCGGAGCGCCCGCGCCGCCGCAGATGACGTGGGTCACGCCCCCGGGGGGCTCGCTGCGTTCGTAGCAGTGGTCGTGTCCCGCGAGCATGGCGGTGACCTTGTGTCTCGCCAACAGCGGCAGGATCACGTCCTGTGCCTCGCGGATGGGCTTCTCCCTGGGGCGCCCCTTCGCGTCGAGCCTGCCGTGGCTGCTCGACGTCCAGGCCGGATAGTGGCTGCACAGGAAGATGAACTTCGCCTTCGACGCCGCGAGCGTCCGCTCCAGCCATCTCGCGTTCGCGCTGCCTTCCGACCAGTCGCCCTCGCCCTCGATGCCGATGATCTGCACGTACCGGATCGTCTGCGTCCAGTTCCGTCCCCGCCCGTCCTTCGAGGGCGTGTAGAACATCTCATCGAAGATCGGTGCGTCCTGCTCGTGGTTGCCGATGACGGGATACAGCGGGATCGTCGCCAGCAGCGACTTGGCCGGGCCGAAGAACTCCGTGTCCCACTCCCAGTTGTTGCGGCCGGCCGTGACGAGATCGCCGTTGAACAGGACGAACTCGGGCCCGCGGCCGTGGATCGCCTTGGCGACCTTCGCCCAAGCATCGGGATGCGAGCGACTGTCGCCGGTCGCGATAAACCGCATGGCGTTGGGCGGGTGGGTCGGGCGCGGGCCCGTGCGGGCGCCGAAGCGGATCTGGAACCGTTCCCGGCGGGCTGTCAACGCGTAGCTGCTCCATCGGGCGTCCAGCCCGTCGAGGGCGAAGCGATGGATAAGTCGGTTCTTCGAGGACCGGCGGGCCGTCTTGCCCGACTCGGTGGTCAGCGTCAGTTCGACGTCGGCGGGCAGGCTGGTCCGGCAGGTCAGCGAAAAGAACGTGTCGCTGCAGGCGCCCAGGACCGGGCCGGACTGGAAGGTGAGGTCCTCGGGGTACTGGGGCGTCAGCGACGCGGGCGGGCCGAGCGGCTTGCCCGTCCCGGTGGCCGGTCCGGCGAGGACGAGTTCGTTCTCGCCGCGCCGCAGGAGGCTGGCGGGAATCCCGGGGATATTACGGTAGTTCATGCCCTTCAGGGGCGGGGCGACGGGCTTGCCGTTGAGCTTGGCGGTCCAGCCGGGGCCCAGAGACGTCGTGAGCTTCAGCAGTTCGAACGTGGGCTTGCGGGAGGCGTCGAAGATGGTCGGCCCGGCCAGGACGAACTCGGCCTTGGCGACGAGGCGGACGGTCTTGCCCTTGGGCGGCGCGACGGCCTTGGGGGGGAACGTCCTGCCGCCGTCGGTGCTGTAACGCCACGCCCCGCCCTTGAGCAGGTCCTTGGACATGTTTGCGGGCGGCGGCGGGGTGGCCAGCGCGGCGGTCGCGGTCAGCGTCAGCGCGGCGGCGATGATCCGTCTGTGATCGTTCTGCATGGAATCCTCAACGTCAGGAGAGTGCCTGCCTCCGGACATCCTGCTTACGTGGGCGGGCCCGCGCAGGGCTCGTAGAACGAATCCGGCTGCGGGCCGAGTGTGTTGGTCAGTTCGCCGATGCCGTCGATGCGGCAGGTGATGACGTCGCCGGCGGCCAGGAAATCTCCCGTCGCCGCCCCGACGCCGCTGGGCGTGCCGGTGGCGATGACGTCGCCCGGCGTGAGTGTCATGACCTGGCTGACGAAGGAGACGATGCGGTCGACGTCGAAGATCATCCGGGCGGTGTTGGCCTTCTGGCGCGTCTCGCCGTTGACGGTCAGTTCCAGGTCGAGCCCGTCCGGGTCGGCGATCTCATCGGCCGTCACCAGCCACGGGCCCAGCGGGCAGAACCCGTCCGCCCACTTTCCGTGCAGCCAGTCGAAGAAACCGTCCTTCGGGCGCTCGGCCCGCCCTGCGAGGTGCGTGACGGACCGGGCGGAGACGTCGTTGGCGATGGTGTATCCCGCGATGCACGCGCGGGCCTGCTCGGGGGCGACGCACGTTGCGGTCCGCCCGATCACGACGGCGAGTTCGATTTCGTAGTCGATCTCACGGCTGTACGCGGGCCAGGGGATTACGGCGTCGGGTCCGGTGACAGCGGTGGCGGGCATGATGAACGGCCGCGGCGTGGTCGTGTTCCGAGGATGGTCGGGCATCTCCTTGCCGCGGTCGAGTTCGTTGTGGTGTGCGACGTAGTTGACGGCCAGGCCGATGACCTTCGGCGGGGTCGGAATCGGGGCGAGCAACTGGACGGCGGCCGGTTCGATGAACCGTTCGGCCGCGGAGGCGAGGGCGGCGATTCGGGTCAGCGCGTCGTCGCCGGCCTGCAGGGCCTCCAGAACGCTTCCCGGCCCGTCCGGCCAGGCGGAGGGCGCGTCGACGATCCCGGCGTCGGTGACAACACCGAAGGACTGTGCTGCGTCCTGCACGTAGGTTGCGAGTTTCACTGCGTGGACTCCTCTGTACGGGCTGGAGGCCCGGAGAGCGATTCTATCGAGATGAGGGGCGCGGGACAAGACCAACGGGCCGGGGTCAGAAGGAACCCCGGCCCGCCAGGCGCCTTTCGCGGCGAACCGCTTCCCCTATGCCGCTGCCTTACGGCTTCCCACGCGGTGCCGCACGATTTCGAAGACCGCAACGAGCAGGACGGTGACCACCGCACCGGCCAGTCCGGCCACTGCGGCCAGGATCACCAGGAGGGTGACGTAGGCGATAATCAAGCCGACCGGCGGGGTGGTGACGCGCTTCGACCACCCCCGCCACACGCGGATGGCGACCAGCAGGACCACGAGAAACACCACCACGATGCCGGTCTGAGATGCGCCGTCGATCACGCTGCTGCGGACGACCCAGAGCGTCACCTCCGCATCGCCGCCGGGGCGGGCGAAGTGCAGTTCGACCTCGCCGCCGGGCAGGTCGACCGGCAGGGAGAACATCCCGCCCGCGACGTACCCGTAGGCGACGCCGCCACCGCCGCCACCCTCGCCGGCCACGACGACTGTCCCATTGTCATCCACAGTGGTCTGAACGCCATCCACGACCGCATCGCCGCCCCAGCGGGTGAAGCGCCCGCGCTGATCGGTCACGCTCAGGCCCAGGCCGCCGCCCGCACTTCCGCCTACGCCGCGGCCGGGGATCGTGCGGCTGCCGGTAGCTGTCGACCCGGTCGCAATGCCTGACCACTGGCTCTGGGACCTGCCCGACGTCGCCCCGGGCTGCAGCGTGTACTGCCCGCCCGCGACTTGCCCGGCCCCGGCGACCGGCTGCCCTTGTCCTTGCTGGATGAGGCCGTTGTTCAGGGCAATCCCGCCGGTCTGCGTGAACGACCCCGTGATGCGCCCACCCACTTGAGTGAACGAGCCCACATCAAGCTGCTGGTTCCTGATGGAATCCTGCAGGACTTGTCCGTCGTTGGTGAGTTGGCCGCGGAGTTGTCCGTAGTACCGCTCCGCGTAGTTGGACTCCAACTGGGCGAGCTGCTGCTTCGTCTGGTCCTGCTGGCGGCTGATGCGGTGCTTCTGCTCCTCGGCGAGCTTGCGCAGGACCTCGCGCGTCTCACCTTCCCTGTCGGCGAGGTCTTTCCAGGCGAGGGCGTCGCCTCCCGCCTTGCCGCCCGCTTCCTTGCCGCGGTGCTCCATCTGCAGGCGCTTGGACTGGCTGGCCGCCTGCTCCTCGTAGGATTTCTCGCTCTTGGCAAGTTCCTGGGCGATCTCCGACTGCTCCTTGGACAGGTTGGCCTTCTGCTGCTGGGCGGCGTGCGTCACGAAGCCCGGCAGGTTGTTCAGCGTGCTGTTCCGCTGCCATTCCGCGAACCCGGGGTTGTCCGCCTTCGTGTTGACGACGTGGACGAGATTGCCCAGGTAGAGTTCGCCCTGACGCTGTTGCTCCCGGTTGATCTCGAGTACGGAGGACCTCTGTCCCCCGTACTGGAGGGACAGCTTGTTCGTCAGCTTGTCGTAGTCGCCTCGGTCGAGGTTGCTGCGCTCGAGATCGATGTTCTTCCCGGTGACCTTCAGTTCGTTGGCGATGTACTCGTTGTAATACCTCCAGTTCCGCTCGTCGAACTGCGTTCCCTTGCCCGAGCGGATGCGGCGTTGGTAGGCGGATTTCCACCGCTTGTACTGGTCCAGGCGGGCTTCCAGGGCGATGCTCATCACCTCGGCCGTCCCCGCGACCGGCGCGACGTTGCCGCCCGGGCGGATGTAGCGATAGCCGCCGGGCAGGCGGAGCGTCCACGTCGTCCGCATCACCGGGACGCCCACGACGCCGATGGCGGGGGGGGTGATTTTCGTGATCCGCCCCAGCCTGGTCAGGCCCTGCCCGGCGAAGTAGAGCGTCACGTCGTAGGGCATGCCGCTCGGGTCGGTCTTGATCAGGGGAATGAGGATCTCATCGGCGGGGCCTTCGCATCCGCGAC
>CAZEJA010000291.1:4406-4629 GCA_964512215.1 uncultured Planctomycetaceae bacterium | reverse complement strand
CGGCCAGCCAGATCGCCCCGTCCACGAGATGCCCCACCAACTGCCCGCGGTCGGTGTAGGTGATCGCCAGGTCGCTGGACATCTCCGCCGTCTTGGCCATGTCGTGGAAGAACACGCTGGCCAGCACGAGGTCGGCGTTGAGCTGCGGGTACAGCGGCAGCAGCGCGACGGCTGCCCGGGCGATGCCCAGCGTGTGCTCCAGCAGCCCGCCGATGAACGGATG
>CAZEJA010000291.1:0-4396 GCA_964512215.1 uncultured Planctomycetaceae bacterium | reverse complement strand
CCTGGTCCTCGACGAACTTCTTGATCAGCATTCGCAGGGGCTTGTTCTGGACCGTGCGGAGGATCTCCAGCAGTTCCGCCCACATCTCCTCGATGTCGTACTGCGTGACGGGCAGGTAGTCGCCGAGGTCGACCTTGTCGGCGGAGATCGGACGACAGGCGTCGATGATGAACTGCAGCGTGCCCTTGTAGTCCTCGGTCCGCCCCTTGGTCTGCAGGAAGCCGTCGGCAGGGATGGAGTTGTAGATCGCCTCGCTCGCCTGCCACATGCGGGCCGACAGCGTGCCCGTCTTGTCGGCCAGCGTGCAACTGACGTACAGTCCGCCGGACTTGGTCGTCCGCAGGTCCTTGTCCCGCACGAGAAAGACCTGGTCCAGCGTCTCGCCGGGCATGAGCTGATTGATGAATCGTCGCTGTGTATCCATGGCGGGATTGTACAGGACGCCCGGGCGGTTGAAAATGCCTCGCCGGGTCGGTAAGCTCCCTCGTCTGGAAAGGTGAGAGGTGAGAGGTGAGAGGTGAGGCCCCGCAGGAGACGGTCGCGGAAGCCTCGGCGCCGCTCGCCCCACAAACACTCTCACCTCTAACCTCTAACCTCTAACCTTTTCGTGACGACTCCGGAATCGAGGAGCGCCGAGCTACATGAGATACTCGCAACTGCTGATCCCGACCGTGAAGGAAGTCCCCTCCGACGCGGAGGTCGAATCGCACAAGCTGATGATCCGGGCGGGCTACATCCGCAAGGTCGCCAGCGGGACTTACACGTACCTCGTGCTGGGGCTGCGGTCGCTCCGCAAGGCGATGCAGATCGTTCGCGAGGAGATGGACGCCGCGGGCGCCCAGGAAATCCTCATGCCCTCGCTCCAGCCGATGGAGCTGTGGGAGAAGACGGGGCGGCGGGCGGACTACGGCGAGACGATGTTCGACGTGCCCGACCGTCACGGGCGCCACAACACGCTGTCCCCGACGGCGGAGGAAGTCTGCACCACGCACGTGGCGGCCGAGGTGTCCAGCTACAAGCAACTGCCGATCAACCTGTATCAGATCAGCCCGAAGTTCCGGGATGAATTCCGCCCGCGGTTCGGCGTGCTCCGCAGCCGCGAGTTCATCATGAAGGACGCCTACAGCTTCGACGTCGACCAGGACGGGCTCGACGTGTCCTATCAGAAGATGTACGACGCCTACTGCCGGATTATGACGCGATGCGGGCTGCCCTACGCCGCCGTCGAGGCCGAGAGCGGACCCATCGGCGGCTCGGCCAGCCACGAGTTCATGATCCCCTGCACTGCGGGTGAGGACATCATCGTCCACACGGAGGATAACTCGTACGCGGCGAATCTGGAACGTGCGGAGATCGACGCGCCGACGCCCGCGAATCGCCCGGCCGATGCGGCGGCGATGGAGGAAGTCCACACGCCGGACGTCGGGAGCATCGACGCGGTCTGCGAGTTCCTGGGCACGGAGCCGGAAGAGATGATCAAAACGCTGATCTACTCGGCGGGCGAGGACACGGTCGCGGCGCTGATCCGCGGCGATCACGAGATCAACGAGAACAAGCTCGCCCGGGCGGCCGGGGCGGAAGCGATCGAACTGGCGGGCGAGGGCACGATTCAGAAGGTCTCCGGCGCGGAGGTCGGCTTCGCGGGTCCCATGGGCATGGTCGACAAGGTCGCGAAGCTCGTCGTCGACCCGTCCGTCGCCGCGATGGCGGCCGGTGTGACCGGTGCAAACAAGACCGATCACCACGTGCGGAATGTCGTGCCCGGGCGGGACTTCCCGCTGGAAGGCGAGACCGTCGTCGTCGCGGACATCCGCAACGCCGTCGAGGGCGACACGCACGAGGGCAGGGCGCTGCTGTTCACCCGCGGCATCGAGGCCGGGCACGTGTTCAAGCTGGGCACGAAGTACAGCGAGGCCCTCGACGCGACGTTCCTCGACGAGCACGGCGCCGAGAAGCCCTGCCTGATGGGCTGCTACGGCATCGGCGTGAATCGCCTGGTGGCCGCCGCGGTGGAGACGGGCTTCGACGAGAACGGCTGCGTCATGCCCATCAGCATCGCCCCCTGCGAGGTCGAGGTCGTGCAGCTCAGCGTCGACGACGAGCAGGTCGTCGCCGAAGCCCAGCGGATCTACAACGAACTGCGGGCCGCCGGCGTGGACGTGCTGCTGGACGACCGCGACGCCCGCCCGGGCGTGAAGTTCAAGGACGCCGACCTGATCGGCATCCCGGTGCGAGTGGTGGTCGGGCAGCGCGGCCTGAAGGAAGGCAACGTGGAGATCAAGCGCCGCACCGACGAGAAGCCCGCCGCCGTCCCGGTCGCCGACGCCGTCGCCCAGGCGCTCGAAATCGTCGAAGAACTGAAGGCGAAGCTGGCTGTCTGAGCGGAAAGAAACGAAGACCACAGAGACACAGAGGTCACAGAGGGTCAGAAGAAACGGACATGTTCGCAGTGGTTTTTCCTCTCCTGAGGAACTCTGTGCACTCTGTGCCTCTGTGGTAAGATCCGTCGTCTGACCCGACGCGAGCTATGGCCAAACCGCGTAACAAGGTGCTGGACTACCTGGCCTATCTGGGCCTGCGCCTGTTCGCGTCGATCGTGCACATCTTCCCGTGGGAGACGAACTACCGCACGGCCCGCCTGATCGGGGACGCGATGTACCGCTTCGACCGGCGGCATCGCAAGCGGGCGATCGAGCACCTCCGCCGCAGCTTCCCCGACTGGACGGAGAGGCAGTACCGCCGCGTCGCCAAGGCGTCGATGCGGAACCTCGTCTACCTCGGGCTGGAGGTGCTGTTCACCACGCGCGTGATCACGCCCGGGCGGTGGCGCCATCACATCACGCTGACCAACCAGGCCGAGAACATCCGCATGCTGGTCGAGAAGAAGACCGGCATCATCTACGTCACCGGGCACTTCGGGAACTGGGAGGTGGTGGGCTTCACGCAGGCGGCGCTGGGGTTCGAGGGCTACGCCGTCGCCCGCCCGCTGGACAACCCGTACATCAACGAGTACGTCATGGG
The DNA here is from genome assembly GCA_964512215.1 of uncultured Planctomycetaceae bacterium. Taxonomy (GTDB): domain Bacteria; phylum Planctomycetota; class Phycisphaerae; order SM23-33; family SM23-33; genus CAZEJA01. Next base: position 1,375 of record CAZEJA010000291.1, on the reverse strand, counting down.
CGTCCGGCAGGCCAAGGGGATGACGATCCTCGACAAGAAGGGCGCCACCGAGCTGATGGACGACATCCTCGAGTCGCACGGGTACGTCAGCTTCATCGCCGATCAGGACGCCGGGCGGCGCGGGTACTTCGTGGACTTCTTCGGCCGCAAGGCCAGCACGTACAAATCGATCGCGCTGATGGCGATGCGACACAACGTGCCCGTCGTGGTCGGCTACGGGCGACGCCTGGACGAGAAGTACCACTTCGAACTCGGCATCCAGCGAGTGATTCACCCCGAGGAATGGGCCGACCAGGACGACCCCGCGCTGTGGTTGACGCAGGAATACACCACCGCGCTGGAGAACGTCATCCGGTCTGCCCCCGAGCAGTATCTGTGGGTCCACCGCCGCTGGAAGCACCGTCCGAGAGGCGAGGAGCCCGCGGTCGACGGCATCGCCTGACCATTTCCCATTTCCAATTTGCGATTTCCAATTGCGGGGGTGCTGTCCGCTACGACCAATTGGAAATCGACAATCGGAAATTGGAAATCTACTCCACCGCTTCCTTCACTTCCTTGCTGATGCGCACCGCGCACCAGTCGCGGCCGCACATGGAGCAGTAGTCGGCGTCGGTGTCGAGGTCGCGGGTGCGGACGGCGGCGGCGGTTTCGCTGTCGAAGGCGAGGCGGAAGTGCTCGTCCCAGTCGAAATCCGCGCGGGCGTCGGAAATCGCATCGTCCCATTCCCGCGCTCCGGGCAGGCGGCGGGCGACGTCGGCGGCGTGGGCGGCGATCTTGTAGGCGATGCAGCCGGCCTTGACGTCCTCGGGCGTCGGCAGGGCCAGATGCTCGGCCGGCGTGACGTAGCACAGGAAGCTCGCCCCGTGAACGGCCGCCGCGGTGGCGCCGATCGCGGACGTGATGTGATCGTATCCGGGGAAGGCGTCGGTGACGATCGGACCCAGCACGTAGAACGGAGCGCCGTCGCAGACGTCCTCCTGGCGCTTCATGTTCATCTCGATCTGGTCGAACGGCACGTGCCCGGGGCCCTCCACCATCACCTGCACGCCCGCATCCCGCGCACGGGTCACGAGTTCGCCCAACACATCCAGTTCGGCGAACTGCGCCTCGTCCGACGCGTCGGCCAGGCAGCCCGGACGCAGACCGTCGCCCAGCGAGTAGGCTACGTCGTACTCGCGCAAGATCGCGCTGATCTCGTCGAACATCTCGTACATCGGGTTCTCGCGCCCGTGGTGCAGCATCCACTTGGCGAGCAGGCTTCCTCCGCGCGAGACGATGCCCATCTTCCGCTTCGCGGCGACGGGGATGTGTTCGCGGAGAATGCCCGCGTGGATGGTGAAGAAGTCCACGCCCTGGGCGGCCTGCCTGGCGACGG
>CAZEJA010000290.1:0-4660 GCA_964512215.1 uncultured Planctomycetaceae bacterium | reverse complement strand
GTCTTCAACAACGATCATGACAACTCCGCCGGTCTGGGCGTGGGCAAGCAGTACGAGTGGATCGAGACGCGCAACGGCAAACTCATCGACGCCAAGGGCATCCGGGCCCGGTACGTGCGTCTGTACAGCAACGGCTCGACGAACACGGACGATAACCCCTACACCGAGGTCGAGGTGTACGGGACGGTTGGGAAGTAAGCGCGAAATCGCAAGCGAGTTCATGGGGGGGCACGGACGCCGTCGCTGTTGTATCGCGACTGGACGCGGCGACTCGATTCGGGTCGTCGCGTCTTCATTGGAGGGCGATACAGGTATTGCCCGATAGTTTCTTGTGGGATTCCGAGAACGCCCGTATAATGTTGTATATGCAGAGCGCGCTGTGTGAATGCCCCCATTCCCCGCGTGCATCGAGGTGTGACATGACTCGTATGCTGCCGAAGACGCTCCTGCTTCTCGCCGTCGCCGGTCTATTGGCCGGGTGTCCCTCGTACGGCCCGAACTCGCTGCTCAACAGCACCAGCCTCGACCGGGCTGTCGCGGTCCGGTCCCTGCGTGCGCGCACCGCGGAGCGGGAAGCGTTCGCCGGCACCGGCTCGTGGGGCACGTCGAAGTCCTCGTCGCGTCTGGTCGGTCCGCCGATCTACAGCGGGCAGACCTACTACGGGGCGTTGGGCATCGTCTCGGCGCCGGGCGGCTACGGGTCGTACTCCTCCGGCTCGTCGTATCGATCCCCCGCAGGATGCTCGTACTCCTCGGGCAACTACTCCTACGGCGGGGGGCACGCCGTCGGCGGGGCGGGGGCGTCCTACGGGCGGTACTTCCCGACGTACAATACCGGCATCTACTACTACGGGACGGGCACGATCGGTGGGTGGCCTGTGTATCCTCCCAGTGGGCACCGGCATCCGAGGAGGCGTCCAGAGCATCCGGGATATCCGGGGCGGCCGGGGTGTCCAAGGCATCCGTGGCATAACGGGCCCCGGAGACCGGTGGAGAGCCAAGGGAACGGCGGTTGACCGGACGGTCGCCCCATCGGGGCGCGTTGTCAGGGGGCTTCGCTGGCTACACTGTCCCTGCCGATGGGCAGAACTCGCGCAGGGGGCAATGCGGGCAGTCGGGCTTGCGGGCGGTGCAGACGGCCCGGCCGTGGTAGACCAACTGGTGGGAGAACAGAGACCAAGTGTCCCGGGGAATCAACTTCATCAGGTCTCTCTCGATCCGGTCGCCCTGATTGTTCTTGTGGCGGGTGAGCTTCAGGCGCCCGCTCAGCCGCATCACGTGTGTGTCGACGACGACGCCGTCGTTTTTCCCGAACGCGCTGCCGAGCACGACGTTCGCCGTCTTGCGGGCGACGCCCGGCAGTGACAGCAGGTCGTCCATCTCGCGAGGGACCTTTCCGCCGAACTCCGCCACGATTCGCGCCGCGGCGCCGCGAATGCTCTTGGCCTTGTTGCGGTAGAAGCCCGTGGAGCGGATGTCCTCGGCCAACTCCTCCTGCGCCGCGCCCGCGTAGTCGGCGGCCGTCTTGTACTTGCGGAACAGGTCCTTCGTGACGATATTCACCCGCTTGTCGGTGCACTGGGCCGACAGGATCGTCGCGACCAGAAGCTGCAGCGGACTGCGATGGTCCAGCGAGCACGTCGCGTCGGGGTAGGCCTCATTCAGCGCCGCCACGATCCGCGTAGCCCGCTTGACGAGATTGGCTTTCGATTCTCTGGGCATGGGCGTTCTGCGTTCAGTCAATAGGGACGCTACCGTTCTGTTGAGAACATCAGGTCGTAATCGGGTGCCACGCTCAAGCGAAGCTTGGGCGTGTGTTCTTGGGCACTACGACGCCCTCCGAAGCACGCCCAAGCTGCGCTTCGCTCCGCTTGAGCGTGACACCCGCCCTCTTTTCAACGGAGCAGTAGCGTCCCTATTTACTGACGGCGGCCGGTTCGGGCTGCTTGGCGAGGTACTGCTCGATCCGGGCGGCGGCGGCGCGGCCGGAGTCGATGGCGCTGACGACGTAGCTGGCGCCGAGCACGAGGTCGCCCGCGGCGTAGATGCCTTCGACGTTCGTCGCCGAGCTGCGGACGGCGATGGCGCCCGCCTCGTCGGTCTGCAGGCCGAGCTGTTCGGCGAGCGGCGGGGCGACCGTCGCGTCGAAGCCGACCGCCAGCAGCGCCAGGTCGATCTTCATGCGGAAGTCGCTGCCGGACATCTCGGACATAATCGGCCCGGTGGGGGAGGGGGTCCACTGGACGCGGACGGCCTGCAGGTCGGCCAGCGCTCCCTCGCCGCCGAAGGCCTTGGTCGCGACGCACCAGCGGCGGGTGAGTTTCTCGGGCGGCGGGGTTTCGTCATCGCCGTGCCCGTCGCCGTCGGCAGCCGCCTGGGGCAGGATCTCGAACTGGTGGACTTCCTTGGCGCCCTGTTTCAGTGCGGTTTCGACGCAGTCCTCGCCCGTCAGCCCGCCGCCGATGACGGCGACGATCTTGTCTGCTGCGGAGATCCGCTCATTCGTGGGGGGCTCGATACCGGCATTCAGGCGGTTCTCCTGGCGGAGGTAGTCCAGCGCATAGTGAATGCCTTCCTGCTGCCGCCCGGGCTCGAGCTGGTCGCGCGGCGCCGCGGCGCCGGTGGCCAGGCAGATCGCGTCGAACTGCTCGCGCAGCTCGATGCCCGTGACGTCGCTGCCGACATCGACTCCGCAGCGGAACGTGACGCCCTCGGCGGCGAGTTGCTCGACGCGCCGGTCGACAAGCTGTTTTTCCAGGCGGAAGTCGGGAATGCCGTACCGCAGCAGCCCGCCGGGCTTGTCGTCTTTCTCGAAGACGGTCACGTCGTGCCCGGCTCGGGCCAGCTGCTGTGCGGCGGTCAGGCCGGCCGGTCCGCTGCCGATGACAGCTACCGATTTGCCGGTCTTCCGCTCGGCGGGGCGGGGGGTGACCCAGCCCTCGCGGAACGCCCGCTCGATGATCTGGTACTCGACGTCCTTGATCTGCACGTCGAAGCCGCTGATGCCCTGCTTGCAGGCGCTCTGGCAGAGCGCGGGGCAGACGCGGCTGGTCATCTCGGGGAAATTGTTCTGCTGGTGCAGCACGTCGCACGCCTCGCGCCACCGGTCCTGGTAGACCAGTTGCAGCCAGGTGGGGATATCGTTGGACAGCGGGCAGCCGGACTGCTGGCACTGCGGGTTGAGGCAGCTCATGCAGCGGGCGGAACTGAGGTGCGTCACCTGCTCCTTGTACTCCCGCGGGTCCTCCCAGCGGAAGTCGGCCACGAGCTTCTCGTACTGCGCGAGCTGCTTCTTCTCGATGGCGTGCCACTTCGGCAGGACCTTCCGCAGCCACCGCATGCCGCGCAGCATCCGGAACATCCAGTGTCGCGCCGTCAGCGTGGTCCGCCATTCCTTGCCGGCGAAGCGGAAGGTGGTCGGCAGCATGTGGCGGTAGACGATCCGGTCGCCGTTGGCGGGGTTGACGTTGTACTTCCGCCGGTCGCGGGCGTGCTTTTCCGGGCTGGTCGACAGTTCCGCGACGAAGACCGCATCCTTGATGAGCATCGACTTGGCCAGGTTGTGGATCACCGCCCGCGTGGCGGCGTAGCCCCGCTCGGGCCGGTCCTTCTCGTAGACGGACACGACCTGGTCGGCATAGCGCTTCGCGCAGGCCATCCCGCCCCAGCGCATGCAGTCATAGATGCGGACGACCAGCGCCCGGCGGAGCTTCTCCTCGACGCCGTCGAGTTTCTCCGCGGTCGCGGCGGCGAGTTCGCGGAGTTCCGACGCCTGCCTCTGGCGCCCGCCGTGGCGGCGGATGGTGTGGCGGCACTTGTCTTCGAGCGTCTCGCGCCACCCTGTGCGCTGCGGGGCGCCCTGGAACAGGTCCGGCTGGACCACGAGCTTCCGCCCCATGTTGAACGCGTAGAGGTTCTTGCGGAAGTGGGCGCGGATCGTGTCCTTGATCGCCCACGCCATCGAATGCATCGATACCGGGATCAGCCCTTTCTGGAACGCGAAGCCGAGCATCATGATGTTCGCGTAGAGCTTCGAGCCCAGGTAGGTCTCGCAGATCTTCGAGATGTTCCGCGCGAGGAAATCCTCGTCGCGCGTGTGCCTGCGGACGATTTTCTCGAGTTCGACCGGGTCGAAGTCTTCCTGTCCCATCACGCCGCGGATGGTGTTGACCTTGTCGGTATTGATGACGGCGGCGGTCTTGGCTTTCGTGGCGATCCGGGTGCGCCCGGTGGGGTCCATGGCGCGGACGGCTTCGAGGATGTCCATGCCGATCAGCAGGTCGGCCTGCCCGTAGGGGATGATCGACGTGGTGGGCTGGCCGGTCATGTTGTAGGCGACCTGGCTGGCGACGCCGCCGTTGCGGATGGCGAGGCCCTTCTTGTCGAGGAAGGCAACGCGGTGGCCTTCCTTATGCCCGGCGCGGACGACGATGCTGGTCGCCACGCCGATGCCCATGCCGCCCACGCCGACCAGGCACGCCCGCCAGATGTCGCCGTGCGGGCGCTTCTCGGGCTCAGGGATATCGTCCAGCCCCAGTTCCGGCACGCGGCTGCGCGGGGGCTTCTTCCGCTTGATCGTGACGCGCTCGAAGCTCCAGCACGCGCCGACGCGCTGGCAGGCGCCGTCGTCGACGCACCAGGTGATGTCCGTGTCGATCTT
>CAZEJA010000289.1:0-4716 GCA_964512215.1 uncultured Planctomycetaceae bacterium | reverse complement strand
CAGTGTCACGCGGATGATGCCCGCCCCGGACGTGGACGGCGAGGAACTGCTGGCCGCGGCGGCGTCGGCGGAACATCTGTCGCGTCACCCGGTGGCCCGCGCGGTGGTCGCCGTCGCGGATCGGGCGAAGGTGCCCCTGACGGACCCGAAGGAGTTCGAGGAGATCTCCGGGCGGGGCGTGCGGGCGACGGTCGACGGGCAGACGGTGCTCGTGGGGCGGCGGACGTGGCTGGGCGACGAGGGCGTGAGCTTCGAGTCGATGCGCGACGACAAGTACGCCGAGCCGGAAGGGCTGAGCACGCTCTACGTGGTCCGGGGCGGGAAGCTGCTGGGGTGGATCGGGCTGGAAGACAAGACCCGCCCGGAGGCCCGCCGCGCGATCGAGGAACTGCGCGGACTGGGCATTCGCGAGCAGGTGATGGTCACGGGCGACCGCTGGTCGGTCGCGCGGCGCGTCGCCAGGGAGATGGGCTGCTCGGAAGTGCAGGCCGAGGTCCTGCCCGCGGACAAGCTCGACCTGGTCGCGGCGCTGAAGCAGCAGGGGCACAGCGTGGCGGTGGTGGGCGACGGCGTCAACGACGCCCCGGCCCTGGCGGCGGGAGACCTGTCGATCGCGATGGGCGCCGCGGGCAGCGACGTCGCGATCAACTCGGCTACCATCGCGCTGATGAACAACAACCTCAACCGCCTGCCGTTCCTGGTGCGCCTCAGCCGCCGGACGACGCAGGTCATCCACCAGAACCTGCTGTTCGGCGTGACGTTCATCGTCGCGTTCATGATCCTGGCGGGGATGAAGATCATCAGCCCCGTCTTCGGCGCGGTGCTGCACATGCTGGCCGCGTCGTTCGTGATCTTCAACAGCGCACGGTTGGTGCGGTTCGGGGAGGAGCTTCACGTGGCCGAGCCGAAGGCGGCCGAGACGCCGCGGCCTCGCGTGGAGGCCGTGCCCGCGGGGTGATCTCGCGGGGGCTCAGACGGGTTCAGGACGAAAATGACGCCGGGAACTTGGCAACAACACGACGAGCACCACCAGCGCGGTGGCCGCCAGGTCCATGACCTGCAGGGCGGGGTCTGTCGTGACGGCCAAGGATCGTGCGCGGGCGGGCAGGGCCATCGCCGCCACGCTGGCGGCCAGCTTGACGACCGCGGCGGCCAGCGCCAGCCAGTAGCACCATCGCACGCCGCGAGCGAACAGCCCCCACAGGATCCATCCGCCCACGCCGCCTGCGAGCAGAGCGGCGCCGGTTCCCATGCCGCCAAGCGTGTGGAAGCTGGGCATGGACAGGACGGCGGCGCCCGCGAAGGCGACGGCCAGCGAGGCGGTCCGTCCCAGCCAGGCCAGCAGGTTGATCGCCCCGGGCAGGGACCCCGAGGAGCCCTGGGCTTCGAGCTGTCGCGTCTGGAACAGCGCGATCCCGATGGCGAGCACGCCCGCGACGTAGCAGGCGCAGTAGATGCCCACGAGGGCGACGAACGTCGCGGGGATGGGCGTGTCCATCATCAGCGCGTCGAGGGCGTAGAAGTACAGCAGGTTGGGCGCCGCCCAGCCGGCGATGCGGGCGGCGGGCACCTGCTCGCTCCAGCGTCCGAACAGGTAGGGGTGCATCGACCCGACGAAGAAGACGGCCAGGCACAGCAGCAGCGTGGCGATCTGCCCCAGGCGCGTGCTGGCCGCGACGGCGACGGCGACGAACACCAGCACCGCCAGGAATGTCAGGAGCATGGCCGGCAGGATCTGGGGGTCGATGCCCTCGCCGAACGGGATGATCTTCCATTCCTTGCCGACCACGGTGATGATCCCCATCGCGGCGGTCAGCAAGGCCGTCGTCGCCCAGACCGCCGCCGAGGTGAAGGTCCATCCGAACAGGAAATTGCCCGCGGTGGCGATCAGCAGCGCCCCGCCGAGGGCGGAGAAGCCCAGCACGATCACCGGCCAGTCGAACGGGTCGACGGCCGCGGGCATGACGTGATGGCGCACGGTCAGCAGATAGGCGATCGAGCAGAGATAGAACGCCAGCGCGACCGCGGAGGCCGTCCCCGCGAACTTGCCCAGCACGAAGAGGGTGCGGGAGACGGGCTTGGAGATGACGGTCAGGGCGGTGCGTTTTTCGATCTCGCTGCCGACGGTGCCCGCGGCGCTGAAGGCCGCGATGAACAGCCCGGCGCCCAGCAGCGTGGACAGCCCCAGGTTCACGAGGAGCTTCTGGTCGGTCTCTTCGTAGTTGACGCCCATGGACCAGCCGGCCAGCGGCACGGTCAGCACGAGCATCGCGAACGTCACGAGGATCAGCACGCCGAAGATCGGTCGGCGGATGCTCTGCACGAACGTGTTGGTGAGGATGGACCAGAATCGAATCATGGTGCGTTTCACTCCCGTCGGGTCGGGCGGCGTACTCCTAGTACGCCGCCGCGGGTCGGCGGGTTGCGTTCTTTGCGGCGAATTGTAGGGCTCGCGGGCGCGCCGGGCAAGCGGCGCGTCGGTCGGGCCGGATAAAGAAGGACACGGAATGGTCACGCAGAACCGAGGAAAGAACGTCGCGATCATCGGCGCGGTGGCGCAGACGGTGTTCACGGCCGTCGTGATGGTGCTGTGGCTGTGGACGGAATCGCTGGCGGCGATGACGTGCGTGTGGCTGGTGGGCGGCGGCGTGGCGAGTTGGCTGATGGTAGCCGTACTGTGCTACTGCGGGCAACTCGCCGACCAGGAAGCCGTCGAACTGGAGGAGATCGCCGCCCAGGGCGAGGGGGGGACGATCTTCCAGGGCGAGCGCGACGTGCAGGTCACCCCCGCGGCCAACCGTCTGGCGTGGATGCACCGGTGGATGGTGCCGGTGTTCACGCTCCTGTGGGCGGGCTTCCACGGGACCGTCGGCGTGCTGCTCGTACGCCGCCTGATCGCGGTCGAGCCCGTGGACATGGTCAACGGGGCGGAGGCGACACTGTTTGCCGTCCTGGTCGCCTTCGCCGGGTTCCTGTTCAGCCGCTACGCGACGGGCATGGGGCGGACCGATCAGTGGTACCTCCTGCGGGCGCCGGGCAGCTACCTGCTGGTGAGCATGTTGGGCGCCGCCGGCACGGCCGCGGCGCTGCTGGGCGGACACTACGGGTACGTGCAGATCGACCGCATCGTCGCCTTCGTCCTGCCGGGCATCCAACTGGTGCTGACGGTCGAACTCGTGCTGAACTTCGTGCTCGACCTGTACCGTCCGCGCGTGCCGGGGCGGGTGCACCACCCGAGCTTCGACAGCCGCCTGATGAACCTCGTCGCCGAGCCCGGACGCATCGGCAGCAGTATCGCCGACGCCCTGAATTACCAGTTCGGCTTCGAGGTCTCCAAGACGTGGTTCTACCAACTGCTCAGCCGCGCCTTCGTGCCGCTGATCATCTTCGGGGCGGCCGTGCTGTTCGGCATGAGCAGCATCGTGATGGTCCAGGAAGGCGAGCAGGCGATCGTCCTGCACTGGGGCCGGGCCGACGCCGGCGGGCGCGTGCTGGGACCGGGCATGCACTTCAAGCTGCCCTGGCCGATCGACACGGCCCGGACCTATGACGTCACGCAGCTTCACGAGGTGATCCTGGGCGCCGAAGAGGAGCGAACCGAGCGGGAACGCGATGGCGACTTCATCAAGGGGCGCGAGGTGTACGTCTGGAAGCGGGAGCACGGGCCTCGCAAGGAGATGGACTTCCTCATCGCCGTTCCCCGCAGCGACGAGGACGCGACGGCGACCGACGGGGAGCCCGGGAAGAAGAAGGCCCCGCCCGTGCACATCATCAAGCTGGTGGTGTCGGTGCAGTATCGCATTGCGGATGTGTGGAAGTACAGCCGCGGGTACACCGACCCGAACAACGTGCTGCAGTGCGTCGCGTACCGGGAGATGACACGGTACTGCGCCAGCGCGACGCTGACCGAGTCGGTCGGCGCCGGCCAGACCGACCGCCCGGAAGCGATCATGACCTACGGGCGCCAGCGGGCGGCCGATGCACTGAAGCAGCGAATCCAGAAGGCCGTCGGGCCCGAGGGGCTGGACCTGGGCGTGGAGATCGCCTACGTGGGCTTCGCGTCCGTGCATCCGCCCAGCGAGGCCGCCGAGAAGTACGAGGACGTCCTCAAGGCCGAACGCGGCATGGAACAGGCCCGGTTCGCCGCCGAGGCGGATGCGAACCGCATGCTCGTGGAGGCCGCCGGCAGCGCGTCGGTGGCGTGGGAGTTGGCGCTGGCGATTCAGACGCTCGAACGCCTGGAGAACCTGCGGAACGTGGAAGGCAACGCCGAGGAGTTCTCCCGAAGCTTGCGCGCCTACATCAGCGATGCGGAGTCTCAGATTCGGAAACTGGACGAGGAGATCGAGCAGGAAGTGCTTCTGGGACGCCTCGGGCGGGAGGGGACGGACCGGTCCCCGCGCCAGGTCCAGCGGAAGCGGTACGTGGCGCTGCTGCGCGAACTGCGGGGCATCGAACAGGCCGTTCGCGACGGCGGAAACCTGGACCTCGCCCGACGGGTGGCCGACGCCCGCAAGGACGCGGACGACGCCTTCGACCGCACCACGGGGCAGCCCCAGGTGCTCGTCGCGCAGGCCCGGGCCGATCGCTGGAAGACGGAACTCACCGAACGCGCGCAGGCCGAGTCGTTCCAGCGCGAACTGGCCGCCTACCGGGCCTCGCCGCGCGTGTACATGCTGGACCGACACCTCCAGGTCTGGGAGGAGATCCTGCCGG
>CAZEJA010000288.1:4192-4721 GCA_964512215.1 uncultured Planctomycetaceae bacterium | reverse complement strand
TGCACGACAAACGCTTACCGTTATGTCAGTGCCATTCGGGACTGTCCCCTTTTTCCGGCAACAGGCAACGGGCAACGGGCGCCCGCTCCCGTTCCCCCGATCGCTACTTGCTCTTCGCTGAATGCAGCGCGTAGAGGCGCTTCATCGTCGCGACGTAGATCACGCCGTTGGCGGCGGTGGGCGTGCCGTGGATCGGGCCGTCCAGCTTGACGGTGGCGAGCACCTTCTTGGCTCGCCCGGCCGCGAAGATCCAGAACCCGCCGCGCCGCGTGCCGACGTAAACCTTCCCGTCGGCGACCAGCGTCGAGCCCCAGATGTCGCCGTCGGTCTCGTGCGTCCAGACGGGTTTGCCCGTCTTGGCGTCGAAGCAGTGCACCATCCGCCCGCAGTCGCCGATGTAGACCAGCCCTTCGTGGATCGACGGCGTGGCGCAGCAGTGGCTGGCCAGCGGCTGCGACCAGATCTGGGCGGTCTTCGTCACGTCGCCCGTGCCGGCCGCGTCAATGCAGTGAAGCTTCGCTTCCCGCTT
>CAZEJA010000288.1:0-4182 GCA_964512215.1 uncultured Planctomycetaceae bacterium | reverse complement strand
CGACGCGACGTACACGCGCCCCTTGTGGAACACGGGCATGCCCTTGATGTGGCTGGGACTGGTCGTGCGATTGCCCATGTAGTCGTGGATGTTCTTCTTCGGGGCCGTCGGGTCGCAGTCGAACCACCAGACCTTCTTCAACAGGGCAGCCGGAGACGTCGCCTTCTTCACCGGGTCGAAGGCGTAGACAAGCCCGTTGCCCCCGCCGAAGAACACGAGGGGGCGCCCCGCGACGGCGCCCATCGCGGGCGACGACCACGTCGCGTGGACGATGCCCCAGCCGATACGCTCGTTGTCCTGCGCGACCAGTTCGCCGGTCTTCTTGTTCAGCACGATCAGGCTGGGCCCGTCGGGCTTGCGGATTTTGTGGTGCGTGTTGTCCACGCCGTTGCCCGTGTTGAGGTACAGCAAGTCCCCGTCGAGCAGGATCGACGCGTGGGCGGAATCGTGCGGGTGGATGCCCGCCTGGCGGGGGACGTCGAAGTCCCAGAGGATGTCGGCGTCGAGCTTGCCGACCGGTTCGGGGGCGGCGCCCGCGGGCGCCATCCGCTTGCCCTCGTCGCGGACCGGACCGTCGTTGCCGTTGGCGAGGCCCTTCAGATCCAGGCAGACCACGTGGGCCTGGCTGGTCAGAACGTAGACGCGGTCGCCTTCGACCGTCGGCGGCGAGCAGATGCCCACGCGCGGCCAGTCTTCGTAGCGGTCGTGCGAGCGCTTGGGCACGATAAGCTGCCAGCAGAGCGTCCCGTCGGATTCGTTGAGGCAGTGCAGCACGCCGCGGTCGCCCTTGTGGTTGGCGTCGCGCGGCGGTTCGTTGTTCGTGCCGATCAGGATCTTCCCGCCGGCGACGATGGGACTGCCGTACGTCTTCGAGCCCAGCGGGACCGTCCACTTGACGTTCTCGCCCGTCTTGAGATCGAAGCTCGCGGGCAGGTTCTTCTCCCCGGAGACCATGTTGCGGGTGTGACGCTGTCCCCACTGCGGCTGATCGCCCGCGAAGAGACCAGCCGTCGCGCCGAGACCGAGCGATGCGGCAAGAAGCAGTCGAGTGAACAAGGCATTGGCCTCCAAGAAGGATAGTTCACGCGCCGTCTAAGGCGCCTTTGCACTCCCATAGGGTACCGGGAAGGCGGTAGGGTGAACAAGGGGACAGCACTCAGCAGTCAGTATTCAGCATTCAGTAACAGCAACGGCAGCGGCGAGAGTTCGAGGATCGAGGATGGAGGATGGAGGATCCGTTCGCGTGTTCCGGGAAGTCCTTCTCGTATCGGCGCCGCAGCGCGGGCACGTCGTTGGAGACGATGTAGATCTTCCCGCGGATCGTCCTGGTCTGCCCCGGCGCGAGCCCGCCGACGCGGAAGTCGCTGTGAATGCAGCGGATCACGCCCTGGAACAGTTCCTGGTACGGCTGCCACGCCGTCGCGAGGATCAGGCGGTCGTCCGCGCTGACGCATCCGATCAACCCGTTGCTGGGCGTGTGCGGGTTCAAGGGGCGCGGGTTGACGTCGTCGCCAGACACGCCCGGAGCGGCCCAGACCTGCCCCGGCGTGTAGCGGGCCTGCGTTGCCCAGTCGCGCGTGGGCATCCGCTCCAGCTTCCCGTCCAGGAAGACGAAGCACCTGGGGACGTAGCGGTACTTGTCGTCCGTGTCGGCGGCGCCGCAGCCCGTGAACACGCCGACGCGGATGCACGGCTGCACCCAATGGATCTCCGATGCGCGATCGGTCGGGTTGCGGGCGACCACGCGGAAGTCGATGGCGTCTTCGATGACCGTGATGGTGTGATCGACGACGACCCCGTCGGCCACCTTGCAGCGCAGTTCGATCCGCCGCCCGTCGTCGGTTGCGGAGACCCGTTCCGTGCGGTGGGGGATCTTCGTGTGTTCGCGCCAGTCCGTGGTGTGGGAGTTCGCCCGGCAGTAGGCTTCGAGGTACCAGACCTTCACCTCGCCTCCGGGCAGGTGTTCGCCGCGGACGGTCAGGACGTTCTTGTCCCACTGCACGGTCAGCGGCGGCAGGGGAGGCGAGCCGGCCCGACATCCCCCCAGCGCCAGCAGTGCCGCCCCCGCGGCTGCGACGATTGCGCAATTCCAACCCATGACGAGATCTCCCGCAGAACCGCGCCGCACGCTACGCGGGAATGCGGGATTCATCATACCGCGCACGTGCTGTCCTGCCCAGTCAGCCGCCACGCGAACCACGTTTGCGAGAAAAAACACAATACGGCGGTTTTCCGAGATGACACGGAACGGTCTGGCTCGCATGGAGTTGCCATTCTCGGAATTCTCCTCGCGGAATCTTCAAGGCGGATTCCTGGAAAAGTGGTTGACAGATTTGGGATTCACGCCTATTCTATTTAGTGAGCGAGGGTTGCGGGGCGTAACCTACGCTCGACGTGGCTGAGCTGCCGTTGATGGAGGGACGGGCTCAGGGAGGGCATATCTTCAGTCAGGAAGACTGTTGACGCACTGGAAACAGGATGTCCGGTGAGGCGTTCGCGCTTCCGTTGTCCGGATGCATGAGCGTCAGAGGTCTACGGGTTGGCGTATCACGGAGGCTGCCAAGGGTGCCCGTGGTCCACGTAGCGGCCCGACGGATCGGGTAGTATCGATCTGAGCTTCGGGAAGGTGGATTGCGATTATGGAGCCGGGCGCTGGCGAGAATATTCTTGCCGCAGAGTTGATCGGTCAGTCGCAGGCGATGAGGGATCTGCGTGAGCAGATTGTCCGCCTGGCCGACTGCGAGGTCAACCTGTTGCTCCAAGGGGAGTCCGGGACGGGCAAGGAATTGGCCGCCCGTGCCGTGCATCGCCTCTCCAGCCGCTGCGAAGGGCCCTTTATCGGCGTGAACTGCGCCGCGATCCACGAATCTCTGCTGGAAAGCGAGCTGTTCGGACACGTTGCGGGGGCATTCACCGGCGCCACCACGGCTACGCTGGGCTTCCTGCGGGCCGCTGCGGGGGGCACGATCCTGCTCGACGAAGTCGGCGACATGAGCGAACCCCTCCAGAGCAAGCTGTTGCGCGTCCTGGAAGAGCGGGCCGTCGTCCCTGTCGGCGGGACGGACGGGGTCCCCATCGACGTTCACGTCGTGGCCGCCACACACCGCGACCTCGGGCAGGCCGTCTCGAGCGGCGAATTCCGGGCCGACCTGTACTACCGGATCAACGTGGTCTGCTTGTCCATTCCCCCGCTGCGCGACCGCAGCGAGGACATCCCCGAGTTGGCGGAGCATCTGTCCACGCAAACGGCGGGGCTGCTGGGCATGACGGTCAAGGATCTGTCGGCCGAGGCGCTGGACGCCCTGGGGCGCTACGATTGGCCGGGCAATATCCGCCAGTTGGGCAACGCGATTCAGCAGGCCTACGTCTTCGGACAGGGCCCCGTCATTCGCGTTCGCGACCTGCCGGCCGAGGTGCTGGGCGAGGCCCGAACGAGCGATCCCGGATTCCCGACGCTGCAGCAAGCCATCCGCGAACACGTCGAGCAGGCGTTGGCGCGGTCCGGGGGCGTGCGCAGTCACGCCGCCGACATGCTGGACATCGACCGCAAGAGCCTCTGGCGGATGATGCACCGCTTCCACATTTCCTGACGCTTCCGGTCCTCCCTCGGGTCGGGCAATCCCCTGTGGCGAATGGCCACGCTGCGTGGCATTTCGCCCCACCGTCTCCATGTTCTCCCCTGTTCATTGCTTACGCCGAAGATGTGCGGCAGGGCGTGGCAATCCGCCCCAATTCCCCCTCTCTCCTCCCGGCGTCTCCGTGGACGAGTCAGTTCATATCCCCTTTGTGTAGAACGGCTTACGAAAAATAACCGTCTGCTTTTCCTTTCGGCATAGCCGTTGCATATATCCATACGTTGCTTACGGCCCGACTCACGGATAGGGCAGGGCCAGGAGGATACAAGCATGGATGCGGATTTGCACAGTGCGTTAGGAGAGGAGCTACTGCTCCTCAGGTTGTTTGGTTGCAAGGAGGTCCGTACCAAAGTTGAGCAAGAACTGGACCGTAGGTCGCACTTCGGACCAGTGCAGCACCGACCGAGGCGAAGGGCTGCCAGGAGGGCAACCCTGACGCCTCGGCTGGTCGCATAAGGGTCCGAGACGTGGCCAGACGTGGGGCGGGGCCCCTCGGTCCATGGGGTGGAGTCCGGATGTAACGGGTTGGTGGGGGGGGGGCCCGGGG
>CAZEJA010000287.1:0-4725 GCA_964512215.1 uncultured Planctomycetaceae bacterium | reverse complement strand
CTACGTGCCGACGCACTCGTGCGCCTGCTACATCCTCGCCAAACTGTACGGTTTCAACGCGCTGGCGCCGGCAGCACTGGCAAAGGCGATCGCGAAGAAGGTGCCGGATGCAGGACGCCTCGTGAAGGGCCCGGCGTTTGGCAAGGGAATCTTCGATCCCTACCCCTCGATCCGCTTTTCGGGGGATTGGGCGACGTTCCGGGGGACGGCCGCGCGTACGGGGTCCACGAAGACGCCCGTCTCGACGAAACTGACCTCCGCGTGGCGGACGAAGGTTGGGGGCAAGCTCAGTGCGGTCGTCGTTGCCGGCGGGACGTTGTACGTCGCCTCGATCGACACCCACACGGTGCACGCGCTGGATGCGACTTCGGGCGAGAAGCGATGGAGCTATACCGCCGGCGGGCGAGTGGACTCGCCCCCGACGATCCACGAGGGAGGCGTCCTGTTCGGCTCGGCGGATGGGTGGGTCTACTGCCTCCGCGCCGCCGACGGCGAACTGTTCTGGCGCTTTCGCGCGGCGCCGGCGGAGCGGCGACTGATGTCGTTCGAGCAGATCGAGAGCGTCTGGCCGGTCCACGGCAGCGTTCTCGTGCACAAAGGGATCGTCTACTGCGTCGCGGGGCGGTCGATGTTCCTCGATGGCGGCATGCGGCTGCTCCGCCTGGATGCAGCGACGGGCAGGAAGATCTCCGAGACCGTTCTCGACGACCGCCACCCGAAAACGGGCAAGCTGCTGGATGTCCCCATCAAGTGGCCGAATCTGCCGGTCGCGCTGCCGGACGTGCTGTCCTGCGATGGGCAGAGCGTCTACATGCGGTCGCAGCGGTTCGATCTCGCAGGGAAACGCCGCGAGGTCGTCGCGCCGACGAACGCCAGAGATCAGACAGGTGAGGGGATGCACCTGTTCAGCCCGACGGGCTTCCTCGACGGGACGTGGTGGCATCGGACGTACTGGATCTGGGGCAAGACAGCTACGTCGGCCGCCGGCGGGTGGTTCCAGGCCGGCTACAACGCCCCGACGGGACGCATCATGTCGGTCGACGAATCTCTCGTGTACGGCTTCGGACGGCGCCCGAAGTACTTCCCGCGGACGACGGCCATCGAGTATCACCTCTACCGGACGAACAAGACGCCGAAGATCGTCAAACAGGGCCCGGGCAACCCGCCTGCCCGCAAAGGCCGAGCCGCGCCCACGCGCCCGGTGTATCGCTGGTCGCGCAGCGTGCCACTGCTCGCGCGCGGGATGGTGCTGGCGCCCGGGACGCTGTTCATCGCGGGCCCGCCCGACGTGGCCGATCAGGAGAAGACGCTGGCCGCCTTCGCCGACCCGGCCGCCCTCGCGAAGCTCGCCGACCAGGTGGCCGCCCACGAAGGGCGCAAGGGCGGGCTGCTCCTTGCGGTGTCCGCCCTCGAGGGCGAGACGCTGGCCGAGTACAAGCTCGACTCGCCCCCCGTCTTCGACGGTCTCGCCGCCGCCCGCGGGCGCCTCTACCTCGCCGCCCTCGACGGAACCATCACCTGCTTCGCCCCTGCGAAGTAGGGCGAACAACCTGTCTGCCGGCAGACAGGCTTGCTGCCCGCGGAATGCTGTTGTGGCCGTCAGCCCCCGCAGGGGGCGATAGATCGTAGCCCCGGGCGTAAGCCCGGGGTACCCGAGGCCTTCCACGCAAAGAGCCCCGGAGGGGCGGCAGAACACATGCCGCTGTCCCCGCGAGCAAGCGAGTTGCTCGCCCTACGGGGCATCGCGTGCTAGGATGGTTTGCCCATGAGCTACACGAACCGTCAATCCTGGGAGCAGTACCGCCGGCGGATGCTGGACGAGACGGCCCGCTACATCGAGTGGGGCCTCAAGCATCCCGAGCAGGTTATCGAGATCCCCCTCAAGCCCGAGGGAGAAGGCGGCTTTCCGCCCGGCGTGGGCGGATGGTTCTGGTCCACCGTCCTGACCGACCGCACCACCTCCACCATCCGCAAATGGCGCGACCTGCTCCTCCGCCGCCCCAAACGAATCCCCGGCCTGCTCCGACGACGCGGGCGGTAGTGGCCGCGGCGGAAAGCGCTTGCCGGGGGGGGGCGGGGGGTTTTATCCTGAGTGTCTGACACCGAATCAGGTACACAGTCCGGGAGGCGATCTGATGACACGGAAGATTCTGATCACGGTTCTGTTGGTCGGGTGGTTCATTCCTTCGGCGATGGGGGATCCGGCGAAGAACGTCAAGCGGACGTTCCGGATCGACCTCAGCGCCCTGCACACGCTGAAGATGCAGGACTGGTCGGGGCGGGCGAAGATCAGCAAGGGGCGCATCACGAAGGTGGACAAGACGTCCGGCATGATGGACACGGTCCACCCCGACATGAGTTGGACGATCGTCTACGGGCGGAGCATAAAAACGGCCCCGAAAAAGCAACCTGCCCCCAAGGCGCTGCTGATCAGCGTGGCGGCGCCGGAGAGTGCGGTGGTGACCGTCACGACGAAGGCGGGCGAGTTCAGCTTCCGCGTGGACGAGATTCCGCCGACCAAGAAGATCGAGCGCCTGGGGGGCAACGTGCTGGTCTCCATCGGCAGCGCGAAGGGCAAGGGCGGGGGCAGGGGCAAGGGGAAGAAGCCCGGCGATCTGCCGGGAGCGAAGATCGCGGGCGAGATCCCGGCCGAGCGAATCACGGGCGGCAAGAAGCAGTCGGAATGGCCGGCCGCGGCGGTCTCGGAGAGCGGCGCGACGTGGATCGCGTACGTCGAGTGGAACGGCAAGGACAGCGACCGCGTGATGGTCGTGCGTCGCCCCAAGGGCGGCAAGCCCGCCGCGGCGGTCTGCCTGGATGACGGCGGGTGGGATCACTACTGGCCGGCCGTCGGCGTGGTGGGCGAGACGGCGGTGGTCGTCTGGTCCGGGCAGAAGGACGGCAACTTCGATCTGCACTGGGCGCTGGTCGGCCCGGACGGCAAGGCATCGGCGCCCAAGCGCCTCACCGACACGCCGCAGACGGATTTCCACGCGCGGATCGTCCCGGCCGGTCCGGACGCGCTGCTGCTGGTCTACCAGTCCTTCCGCAAGGGGCAGAGCGACATCTTCGCTCGCCGGTTCGCTGGCGGGACATGGGGCGAGGAGGTGCGCGTCTCCGAGTCCCCGCAGAACGACTGGCAGCCGGCCGTCGCGGTCGACAAGCTGGGCAGCGCGTGGATCTCGTGGGACAGCTACGATCGCGGCAACTACGACGTCTTCCTGCGCCGCCTCGACGCCAAGGGCCTGGGCCCGGTGATTCCCATCACGAGCGAGCCGACCGCGCAGTACCACTCCAGCGTCGCCGTCGACGGCAGGGGGCGCGTGTGGGTGGCGTGGGACGACGGGGGGCTCAACTGGGGCAAGGACCTGTCGACCAGCAGCGCCGCCGAGGGCAACAAGGGCCTGCACGCATCGCGGACGATCGCCGCCCGCGTCTATGCCAACGGAACGGTTCACGACCCCGCCGCCCAGCCGGCCGCCGCGTTCAGCGGTGCGATGACCCGCTACGCCGAACTGCCGCAGCTCGCCACCGACGGGCGAGGCGGGCTGTGGATGATTTTCCGCCACTGGACCATCAAGCGCCCCACGGAGATGTTCCACGTCTACGCGACGAAGCTGACGGCCGAAGGGTGGTCCACGCCCTGGAAGCTGGCCAACAGCTCCGGGCGGAACTCGCAGTGGACCAGCCCCGCGCCCGTGCCCGGGGGAGGCCTCTGTGTCGCCTACGCCAGCGACGGGCGAGCGCCCGACAACCTTCCCAAAGACCAGATCCACTCGCTGATCTACAGCGCGTACACGGCTGCGCTCGAGCCGGGCGAGGAGGTCCGCGACGTGAAGCTCACCGAAACGAAGCTCCCCGAGTCGACCACCGTGTTCGCCAAGCGTGTCCGCCCGACGATGCGGATCGGCGCGACGGAGTACACGCTGCTGATGGGCGACTGCCACCGCCACACCGACATTCGCGGGCACAGCGCCGTCGACGGGTCGATCATGGACACGTTCCGCTACGCCCTGGACCCGGCCCAACTGGACTACATGGGCCTCGGCGACCACAATGAGATCTTCGGCGGGCGCTGGCCGGACGGAATCCGCGACTACCAGTGGTGGTGGACGCAGAAGGCCGTCGACCTGTTCACCGCCCTGCCGACGTTTGTGGGGATGTACAGCTACGAGCACAGCATGTCCAGCCCGGGCGGGCACCGGAACATCATCTTCCTGAAGCGCGGCGCGCCGCTGCGGGCGGTGGACCGCGGCGGCAAGGGCGCCGACAACCCGGCCAACCAGCCGCCGAAGATGTGGGAGTGGGTGCGCAAGAACGTCCTGACCCAGCCGGGGCAGAAGTGCGTGATCGTGCCCCACACCTTCGCTTCGGGTCCGCTGGCGAGCTGGAACTGGCCCAACGCGGAGTTCGACTGCCTGCTGGAGATCTACCAGGGCTGCCGCGGCAGCTACGAGAAATGGAATCAGCCGCCGGCCGAGAAGCGCGGCGGCACGCAGACCAAGAAGCCCGGCCACTTCGCCCAGGACGCCCTGAAGGTCGGGAACATCTACGGCTTCGTCAGCTTCAGCGACCACCGCTCGACGCACAACAGTTGGGGCTGCGTGTGGGTCGACCGCGTCGGGCGCGAGCCCATCCTCGACGCCATGCTCGCCCGCCGGACGTACGCCGCCACCGACGAGATGATCGTCAAACTGCGCGTGGGCGAGAACCACACGATGGGGC